>NZ_MTQB01000015.1:0-101051 GCF_001974855.1 Pseudoalteromonas sp. SK18
CTGGAGCGTTATCGATTGATGCGAAATCTTTAGCAACACCGCCGTATACTTTTGCAAGTACGTTAGTGATTGCTGCTGTTAATGTCGTTTTACCGTGGTCAACGTGGCCGATTGTACCTACGTTTACGTGCGGTTTTACGCGTTCAAACTTTGCTTTTGCCATGACGGAACCTATCAGTTTTGTGTATCTAGATTACATATGAAAATAATCCACCATAGGTAGATTAAGTTAATTTTTTCAAATTTCAAATAGTTTTTTTCTGACAGATAAAGGAAGTGTTTAAGGAGATTCGATTGACTGGTGCTGATAGGCAGATTTGAACTGCCGACCTCACCCTTACCAAGGGTGCGCTCTACCAACTGAGCTATATCAGCATCATCAAATTGGAGCGGGCAGCGGGAATCGAACCCGCATCATCAGCTTGGAAGGCTGAGGTAATAGCCATTATACGATGCCCGCTTTAAGGAACCTGTTCTTAAACTACCTCTAACCGTCTAGAATAAAGTGGTGGAGGGAGCTGGATTCGAACCAGCGAAGGCTGAGCCGTCAGATTTACAGTCTGATCCCTTTGGCCGCTCGGGAACCCCTCCACGATAATTCTTTATACTAAGCACTTCCGGTAAAAGGAAAGTGGTGCCGACTAACCGAGTCGAACGGTTGACCTACTGATTACAAGTCAGTTGCTCTACCAGCTGAGCTAAGTCGGCACTGCTTTAGTACGGGGCGAGATTCTAGAGTAAGGTTTATTGGGATGCAACCAAAAAATTAAAAAAAATGTGATTTTATGCTTCAAACGCTCACTATTCGCGCAAAAAGCGGTTTTTTTGTTGTTTTTAACTCTTTTTAGCCAACTCGTACCAGTAATTTAAGCCTTTCATTACTAGCATTGGGTCGAAAATACTCTGTGGAAAATGCCCTTGTAATAGCTGACCATAACCACCAGCAAAAATTAAAAGGCTATTTTTTGTATTTAAATGCAGCTTTGCTTGCTCAATTGCGCCAATAGTTGCCACTAATGCACCATTTTTTAATCCATTAGGGGTGTTTTTGCCAAGCTCATTAGCAAATGGCGTGTTTGCATCATCAAATACGCGCTGGGTATTTTGAGTAAGTGATCGGGTCATTAAATCAAGCCCTGGTAATATCCAACCACCTAAGTGCTGCCCATCATCATTAAGGACGTCTATAGTCGTTGCCGTGCCGGCATCAACAACAATGGCGGCCGTATTAGGGTAAAGCGTATAACCACTAATAAGTGCTAACCACCTATCTATACCCAAATTACCGACTTGCTGATACGCACAATGCAACGTACTGAGTTCACGACTAACCGATGCTTCAAAGCAATCAATGTTATGTGTTTGAGCTTGCTCTAATAGCTGTTTGAGTAATTCACTACGACCCACACAAGCGTAAACAACAACCGTGATTTGCTGCCATGGGATATTATTAATATCGCACGGCTGTATTTGCTCGTTTTGCCACAATACGGCTTTGAGTGAGGTATTACCTACATCAATTAACAATCTCATGCTTGCGCCTTTCTTAATGAAATCTCACCGCCATAATAACTTTTTACTTCGCCGTCTTGGCGAATACGTACACCACCGTGCGCATCTATACCTTCACAAATTCCCCGCCAACTGCGATGCCCGGTATTAAGCTCTACCTGTTGACCAGCAAATGCATTTAATGCATTCCATTGTTGATACATAGTTTGTAAACCATTCTCGCGATATTGCACTAAGCGCTGCTCTAAGCAATAAGTTAATGAAGCTACTAGTTGATTTTTATCTAGCTGCTGGGTGTGCTGACTTAAATCGGTCCATGCTTGGTCAATGTGCTGACTGGCACTTTCTGGCATATTTAAATTAATACCAACCCCTATCACTAACTGACAGGGTCCTTGTGGCTGCCCGTCTAACTCGACCAAGACACCTGCGAGTTTTTGTTTGTTTATATAAATGTCGTTTGGCCATTTAAGCTCTACTTCAATATCATAAAGTGCTTTTATCGCATCATACACAGCTAAACCAACAGCAATCGATACGCCCATAGCGGCTTGTAAACCATCGTCTAAGCGCCAAAAATAACTGTAGTATAAGTTAGCACCAAAGGGTGATTGCCATACTCGCCCTCGACGCCCCCGCCCTGCTTGCTGCATTTCGGCTACAATCACGGTGCCCGATTCGAGCGCTGCTTTAGCTTGAATGCGGCGCATTAACTCGCTGTTGGTTGAGTCAATCAGTGGTTGCACTTCAATATTCGCGGTATTTGCGCCTAAAGCAGCATAGTGCTGCTGTATGCTTTGCTGATTAAGCAAACCAACATGGTTATTTAAGCTATAGCCTTTACCTGTTACTTTAAATACATCTAAGCCCATAGCTTGTAAGCTTTGAATATGCTTACTTACCGCCGCGCGACTTATTCCTAATTCATTACCCAGTGCTTGCCCAGAGACAAACCCGCCTTTATTGAGCGCATTTAAAATGGCCAACTTATTACCGTCAGGTGCCTTCATGCTGATTGCTCCAAAGAGATATGGCATTCATTGTACTGATCAATCAATCGCACTTCGTGCTCTAAGCTTATGTTGTAACGTGTTAAAACAATATCCTGAATGTGGGCAATCATATTAATTAAATCATCCCCTGTACTATTACCATGATTAACCAGCACCAGCGCTTGCTGTTGATGCACTTCAATCCCCGCAATTTTATATCCCTTTAATCCCGCTTGCTCTATTAACCACCCTGCAGCCACTTTATGGTGACCGGCACTATGTGGGTAGTGAGGCACCTCAGGGTATTTAGCAATTAACTGCGCTAAGTCACTATTGGTGATAATAGGGTTCTTAAAAAAGCTGCCCGCATTAGCCAGTTTATAAGGGTTTGGGAGTTTACTATTACGCGTTTGTATCACTTGCGCGCACACTTGCTGTGGAGTTGGATTTTTTAATTGCTGCAGCGGTCCATAGCTGAGCACTGGTTGCCATTTTTTGGGCAACTTAAAATGCACTTGGGTGATCACTGCTTTATTTTTTAGCGCGTGTTTAAATACCGATTCACGATAAGCAAAATGACATTGTTGATTAGTTAAAGATTTAAAGCTGCCGCTATCAATAGCAAAATAATCAACAGCTTCTATAAACTGTGCTATTTCTACGCCATAGGCACCAATATTTTGCACTGGTGCAGCGCCGACAGTACCGGGTATGAGCGCTAGGTTTTCAAACCCTGCAATACCTTGCTCCAGCAAGTAGGTCACTAATTGATGCCAATTTTCACCGCCCGCCACACTAACTAAAAAGTCATCCGAGCGCTCAGTGATAGTAATGCCTTGGGTTGCCATTTTAATGACCGTGCCTGCATAGTCATTTAAAAAAATAGTATTACTGCCCTCACCCAACAAGCAAAAAGGGACTTTAAAGCACTGGCTTTTAAGCTGCGCTGAGTCGGTAATTTCAACGAAATTTTGGCATTGGCTACTTAATGCAAATGTATGTAGGGGTTGTAATGAGTGCGGCACAAAGCCCTCTGAAGGTAGCAATAATTAATCGCTCTAGTTTAACTCATCGTCGCAAATTGCGCATCTGCTTGTAAAAATTGTTCAACCCACTGCAGCAATCATGATATAAAACCTGCACTTTTTTATTTGTACTCAAGGTAATTATGAAAATCACACCTCTTTTTTTAAGCCTCGCTATGGCAGGTATGTGCTCGCAAGCAATGGCCAGCGCTATTGATCAAAATTCCTATGCCAACCTTGATGATGTTATCACCACACATTTAAACCTTGATTTAGACATCGACTTTGCCGACAAGCAATTAGAAGGTTTTGTTGAGCATACGCTGCAGTGGCAAAACGCCAGTAGCAAAAAGCTAGTACTTGATACCCGTGACCTTGATATTGATAAAGTCATGTATCAAACAGCAAATGGCAATTGGCACAAAGCTAGTTTTAACCTTGCTAACCGCGACGATGTTAAAGGCTCAAAACTAACGATTACTTTTAAAAACCAAGCTGAAAAAGTCCGTATTTACTACAACAGTCGCCCAGAAGCGTCGGGCTTACAGTGGTTAACGCCAGAGCAAACAGCCAGCAAAACGCACCCGTTTATGTATAGCCAATCGCAAGCGATTCATGCACGTAGTTGGATACCAGTGCAAGACACCCCAGCAATGCGCGTGACTTATTCTGCACGTATTCATACCCCTGAAGATATTCGTGCGGTAATGAGCGCCGATAATAAAGATGCCCTTTATAAAGATGGTGATTATCAGTTCACTATGCCGCAAGCAATTTCACCTTACTTAATTGCCATTGGTGCGGGTAACCTAGAATTTAAAGCGATGTCTAAGCAAACCGGTATTTTTGCAGAGCCGAGTATTTTAGATGCCTCAGTTGCTGAGTTTGATGACACCCAAGCGATGATCGACAAAACCAATGCCATGTACGGCGACTATGCATGGGGTCGTTATGACTTACTTATGCTACCACCTAGCTTTCCGTTTGGCGGCATGGAAAACCCACGTTTATCATTTATCACCCCAACCGTTGTTGCCGGCGATAAAAGCCTCGTTAACCTGATTGCGCATGAGCTTGCACACTCTTGGTCTGGTAACTTAGTGACTAACGCCACATGGGAAGATTTATGGTTAAACGAAGGATTTACCTCTTACGTTGAAAACCGCATTATGGAAGAAGTATTTGGTCGTGACCGTGCCGTTATGGAACAAGCACTTGATGCAGCAGGCCTACGTGCGCAACTTAAAACCATTGATGCACCAGACACGCGCCTTAACTTAAAGCTTAATGGTCGCGACCCAGATGATGCGTTTAGCTCAGTGCCTTACACAAAAGGTCAGCTATTTTTAATCTACCTAGAAGAAAAATATGGCCGTGATAAGTTTGATGACTTTGTTAAAACCTACTTTAATGAGTTTGCATTTAAATCGCTAACCACCGCGCAATTTGTTACGTACATCAAAGCTAACTTAATTGAAAAGTACCCTGGTGTAGTGAGCATGGATAAAGTGAACGAGTGGATTTTTCAGCCTGGTTTACCAAGTGATGCACCTAATCCAACCTCAGACGCATTCGATAAAGTAGATACAGCTTCTACAGCATGGTTAAAAGGGGATACAACTGCCGCACAATTACCAACTGCAAATTGGACTGTGCATGAGTGGCTACACTTTTTAAACAACTTACCGCGCGATTTAAGCATTGAAAAAATGACTGAATTAGACGGCGAGTTTAACTTAACCCAATCAACCAACGCAGAACGTGCGTTTGCATGGTACATGCTAGCAGTAGGTAATGGTTACCAACCGATTTACCCTGCGCTTGATAAGCATTTATCGGGTATTGGTCGTCGTAAGCTTATCGTGCCGCTTTATAAAGCGCTTATTACCAATGGTAAAAAAGACTGGGCACAAAGCGTATACTTAAAAGCGCGTCCGGGTTATCACCCACTGGCACAAGGTACTATTGACGCATTATTTAAATAACAAATAGCGTTACCAATAAACTAAAAAGGGCCAATTTGGCCCTTTTTTAATGCTTAGTTATTTTGTTACTTTATCTAAAAAAGCCTGTCGTTCAGCGAGCGTTGCTTGTTGCCACCAAAAGTCGAGCATATGTGCAGCGCTTGGCATGCCTTTGCCATTAATTGGCGCAATCGGCTTAATGGGACGACTTGGTTTTTGTGGGCCAGCAGGTGTTTCTGAGGTTTGCTGATTAAACTGTGCGCTTTGTAGTTGTCGTTCAGCTATCACATTTAATGGCTCAGCTAAGGTACTACCTTTTGCTTTTAAGCTCACTTGTGGTGCCTCAGCAAATACCTTAGCTGCCACCGCATTTTCAGCACGATTAAATACTAAGGTGTAATCTTTACCTGCTTCAACGGTTACATTCACCCAAAAAGGCTCCGACTCAATCACTTCGTGATCGTCATAGCCTAAATCATATAAATCTGTGTATTTAAGCTTTAACTGATAAGTGCCCGGTGCTAATTCAACATCATCAACACGACTAAAAATCGAACTTTCAATGATTCGTTCACCCACTTGTAAAGGAACAAACTCCTCAGGAAAGTGAATGTTTTCTGCCAAACTCGATGCACTCACCAAGAGCGCCGCTACACTGCTTAATAATATTGATTTACGCATAATTACTCCTTTAGTTGATTTCAGTTTGACACTGCTGGCAAAATTTGTCATTAGTGACATACATATTAATCGAACAAATTAGAGTCATCATTATGAGTCAAGAGACTATTTTTACTAAAATTATTAATCGTGAAATTCCTGCTGACATTATTTACGAAGACGACCACGCGCTTGCATTTAAAGATATTAATCCTCAAGCACCTTTTCATGCGTTGATCATTCCTAAACAAGCCATTGCCACGATTAACGATGTCACTGAGGAAAACTCACACCTTGTTGGTCATTTATATGTGGTAGCGGCTAAACTTGCCAAACAATTTAACTTTAGCGATGACGGCTACCGCGTGGTGATGAACTGCAATGAACACGGCGGACAAACCGTTTACCATATTCATTTACACATGCTGGCGGGTAAAGAAATGGGCTGGCCCC
Source organism: Pseudoalteromonas sp. SK18 (assembly GCF_001974855.1). Lineage (GTDB taxonomy): Bacteria > Pseudomonadota > Gammaproteobacteria > Enterobacterales > Alteromonadaceae > Pseudoalteromonas. The sequence continues at coordinate 6,607 of NZ_MTQB01000015.1, forward strand.
CGTATCAAAATACTAAAAAAGTTGCTCTATAGTGACTCATTAAATCCTGTATCTTAAAAAATACATTAAAAATACGGCGTTTTTCTTATATACCAAAAAAACAATTACTTATTTGCAACATTTTATGTTTAAATAATCGGAAATCGCACCTTTTCTCCAGTGAAATTGTTATTGCCTAATACAAAAGGTGTGCAGGGATCGTGGTAAGATTAATTAGCCAGCTTTATAAAAGAGTAAAAAAACATGAGCAGTTCAGCCTTTTTGTTGTTAGACGAAGAACCAATTAACACTATTGGTATCAACGTTTTAGAGCCTTTGTTAAAAACACAGGGTCTTGACGTAACTACGGGTACAAATATTTTAGATGTTCCGGTAGGTACTCGCTTATTGTTCATTGAAACATCAAGTAAAGACGCATGGACTAAGCTAAAAGAGCAACTCGTTAATTTACGCATCAAATGCGATATTGTGTTGTTTAATTTAGATGAAAATCCAGAGCTTGCTAATCGTGCATTACTCAGTGGTATTCGCGGTGTATTTTACACCACCGATAATGCCGATGTACTCATGAAAGGGATTCGTTTATTACTTGAAGATCAGCTTTGGTATCGTCGTGATATTATGTGTAATGCGCTCAACCGCATGCTGCAATTTAACAAAGACGCACTACATAAGCTAACTGATGGTGATATTGAACCAATAAAACTCACTAAACGTGAAAAAGCAATTATCTCGTTAATGAGTAACGGTTCTAAAAATAAAGAAATTGCTGAAGAGTTAAGCATTAGCCCGCACACGGTTAAAACCCATTTATACAGCGCATTTAGAAAAACCAAATGTCGTAACCGTATTGAACTACTCTCTTGGGCACAACAAAATATTCCTGACGAAATTCGTTAAGGCTTATTTTAATAAATTCAATACAGGCACTTTAGGTGCCTGTTTTTATATCTTCTTTAAAAATCGCTGTTGGGGTCTTAATGCTCGACTCATTTACGCTTTATTTTGCCAGTATCGCTGTTATGACAGTGATGACGTTACTAAATTTTTTAACCTGGCGTACCAATAAGCATGTTCCCGGCACATTACTTTATATCTCCTACCCTTTACTACTATTAGCCGCCATTGTGGGCTTTGCGCTCATAGGTAAAATCCCTGATCAGCTTGCCATTACCTTTGCTAATAGCATGATGTTTTTAGCGTCAATTGTGCACTGCTTATCGCTGAGTCAATTTTTAAACTATCGTGGTCGGGGCTTTAAATTTGTTTGCCTATTTACCGCAGTTAGTGCTTTATTGCTTATTTATTTCACTTTTTTTCAGCCATCCATGCGCTCACGGGTTTATATTTCTGACCTGCAGCATATTGTAGAAGCCGCTTTTTTATTATTTATTTTTATAAAATATGCGCGAAAGCCTTATCCTAACGCCAGCATTGTTTACATTATTATTTTAACCCTGGTTGCAGCGAGTTTTATCACTCGAACTATCTTTATGGATCGCGTTGCACAACAAGATGCCATATTAAACCCATGGTTTAACTCATTATTATTTTTAAACAGTGTGATTGCCCCTATGTTTTATGCTGCTGGCATGGCGCTATTGTGCAATGAGCGCAGGGAATTACGACTTAATAAACTCACCGAAAAAGCACACAAGGACTTAGAGATTCGCGGGCTCTTTTTATCCACTATAAGCCATGAAATACGCACCCCATTAAACGGCATTTTAGGCAGCGCACAACTGGTGTTAAACCAAACTAGCGACAGCCGTAATAAAGCTTATTGCGAAGCCATTATTAACTCAGCAGAGTCACTCAACTTACTAGTAGATAAAGTGCTGGAATACGCAAGCTTAGATCAGCATGACGAAGCCTTGTACGAAGAGGATATAGAGTTCAAAACTTGGCTACAAAACTTATGCCTGCTGTTAAGCCCTTTGGCCGAACAAAAACAGCTTAAATTTGAGCTTGCCTGTAACATCCCCGATAAAGCCTGTTATTACTGCGACCAACAAAAGCTCAGACAAATCATTATTAATCTTGTGGGTAATGCAATTAAATTTACCGACACTGGCACAGTAAAAGTGCAAATAGATTTAATTAATGAAACTCAGCTCGATCATACCCTTAAAGTAAGCGTACTCGATTCAGGCCCAGGTATTGAAAAAGATGAAATTGACTATTTAACTGAACCCTACATCCAAAGCAGTACCGGTAAGGAAAAAGGCGGAACAGGGCTTGGGCTAGCTATAACCAGTCGTTTACTCGATAAAATTAATAGCCAGCTAGAAATTACCAGTGAGCTGGGAGTGGGTAGCGTATTTAGCTTTAACATGACGCTAGCCATAGGTGAGCTTAGCCTTGTAGAGCAGCGCCATCAAAGTAAGGACTATTTAACCGGACTTGATGTGTTACTTGTTGAAGATTTAGATTTAAACCAAAAAATAGCTGTTGAATTTATGGCTGACGACGAGCATAAAATTAAGCTCGCTAAAGATGGCAAAAGTGCGATTGAGTTGATGAAAAAATACCACTTTGATGTGGTGTTACTTGATATGAACTTACCCGATTTAACCGGACAGCAAGTGCTAAAAACACTCAAACGGGTGGAGCATAAAAATCAGCGCACCCCGGTGCTGGCCTTTACTGCCAGTTTAAGTCCTGATGAAATCAAAGAATACTTAGCGCTGGGCATTAAAGACATTGTTGGCAAGCCATTAAAACAAGAAAAACTGCGCCAAGCATTGAGTGATTCACAGTCAAAACAAACAGCTAACATTGCTGTAGAGCTGGTTGATACGTTATACGATGAAACAGCCACAGAAACCCTGACAAGCTCTTTTAGTATTGATGAAGTATCTTCTATTTATAATGAGTTTATCCTCTCTGCGCGTAACAAACTGAGCCGCTGCCAAACCTTATTAGAGCAAGACCCAGAGCAGTGTATAAAGCTCTTACATCGCCAAGCCAGCACCGCAATGCAACTTGGCTTTAATAGCTATGGACTGGCTCTTAAAAAAATTGAGCGACGCTTACTAGATAAAAAACCATTAAATAACTCGTTAAATGAAGCCAGCACACTGTGGCAACACAGTTTAGAAGCATATTTAAAGTATGTACGCCAAGGGCTAGGGTAATACGGTTACGGGCTTCGGGCTTCGGGCTTCGGGCTTCGGGCTTCGGGCTTCGGGCTTCGGGCTACCAAGTTTTACGACCGTAACAAATGATCAAGCATATTCACTATTTATACTGTTATTTTCTACCGTATATATCGTCAAATCGCTCTATGTCACTTTCATCCAATGTGGCACCCGTTTGCACTTCAATAACAATTAACGGCTCGGGCTGATTATTCGCTAAGCTGTGCAGTTGCTTTGCACCAATATAACAAGATTGGTCATGGGTCAGTGTTAAGCTTTGTTGGTCAATACATATATCTGCAGTGCCTGATACGACCACCCAATGCTCAGCACGATGCTGATGACGCTGGGTTGAGAGTTTTGCACCACTTTTTACGGTAATTTTTTTAACTTTAAAGCCGATACTTTCTACTAGCGTACGATAATGTCCCCAAGGGCGGTAAACCACCTGATGATGTGCCAGTTTGTCATTTTGCGTAATTGCCAATTGTTTAAGTATTAAAGGCAAGCCTTCAAGCGAATCTTGCTTTGCAACCAAGGTAGCATCATGAGTATGAACAATCGCTAAATCGCTCACACCTAAAGTGGCAATTGTGTGTCCATCTTCGCTAATAACTAGGTTATTAATACTGTTTTGTGCAATATGTTGCTGATTTTGACTATTGCCCTGCGAATCTTTTTCTGCAAGCGCAGCCAGTGCAGAAAAACTGCCCACATCGCTCCACTTTAACGCCACAGGCATTACCACTACATTATTGCTGCGCTCTAAAATAGCGTAGTCAATTGAGTCACTTGGGCAAGATTCAAGTGCATGGGCATTTGCTCTGGTAAACGCTAAGTCTTGTTTAAAATCAGTAGCACTGGCAACACTTTTAGCAATTTTGGGGGCAAAGCGCTCAAGCTCTTGCAGATAAGCAGCGGGAGTAAATAAAAACATACCACTGTTCCAACTATAACCGCCCTCAGCCAAATAAGTTAATGCAGTTGCTAAATCAGGTTTTTCTTTAAACTGGTCAACTTCAAAGCAACAGGTATCTTTAATGGCTGCGCCCTGTTTTATATAACCATAACCTGTGTGTGGCTCTGTTGGTGTGATTGAAAATGTAACTAATTTACCTTGCTCAGCAAGTTTAATCGCATCAGATAACTGAGCCGTTAACGCGGTAAAATCTGCAATATGATGATCGGCAGGCATCACCAACAAAGGGCCCGTAATATTATTTTTTAAAGCATGGTGCGCGGCAAGGGCGATGGCTGGTGCGGTATTTTTACCTTCTGGCTCAAGTACTATGGCATGGGGTTTTGCAAATGCAGCCTGCTCCGCGGCAATAAATCGATGCTGCTCATTACAGACCAAAATAGCGGGATTAAAGTCCTCAGTTGCAACCCGTAATAACGTACTTTGTAATAATGACTGCTGATTTTTATCATCCAGCAAAGATAAAAACTGCTTTGGCATTGCTTGGCGCGATAGCGGCCAAAGCCGTGTGCCAATGCCGCCTGCTAAAACTACCGGTGTAATAAGGGTTGTATTCATAAAGCCGCCAATAAAAATATCAGCGGCTATTTTAGCACTTTATTGGCTAGGCGCTAATTTATACCAATGTAAAAGCATCTGCATCTAAATGTGCCGGGAATTTAGCTCTAAACTCATTGAGCGGCGCTTTATTTAACGTGATTGTTAATAGTGCTTGCTGGTCGTCATGCGCTTTAATCAGTGGCTCACCTTTAAAGTCATACACTGCGGTTCCACCGCTGTGGTCAATACCATTACCATCTTCGCCAACCCGATTTACGCCAATCACGTAGCATAGGTTTTCCATTGCTCGCGCCATTAATAAGGTATCCCACACATTACGCCTTGCAGCTGGCCAGTTGGCAATATTTATCATCACGTCGTAGTCATTGTTATTGCGCTGAAACACCGGAAAACGTAAATCGTAGCAAACTTGCGGTAAAATTTTAAACCCTTTGAGTTCAAACACTTCACGGTTTTGTCCTGCTACTACAAATTCGCCCTCGTTACCCAAACAAAATAAGTGGCGCTTATCGTAATAACGTACCTCACCACTTGGTTTTACCCAATAAAACCGGTTAGCCTTTTTGTCTCCTTGAGTTACCAATACCGAGCCCGCACAAACCGCATTATGTTGTTTAGCTTGTGTTTTAAGCCAACTAAGCACTGAGCCATTTTCAGGTTCGCCACAATCAAGGTTAACCGCAAATCCAGTGGCAAAGGTTTCGGGCAATACAATTAAATCTGGTTGATTGGTGATATTAGTAAGCTGTTTTTCAAACATAGCTAAATTGGCTTTTTTATCGAGCCAATGCAGCGAGCTTTGCAATAATGTAAAAGTTAAAGTTGACATAAGATGCGCGCCGCCTCTATTAAGGTTTGATCGTTTTTAGCAAAACATAAGCGAATAACTTTATCGTTATTTGGCTGCTGGTAAAATACACTTAGTGGAATGGCTGCCACGCCTGCTTGCTCTACCAGCCACTGACAAAATTCTACGTCATTTAAATCCGATACATCACTGTAATCAAGTAGTAAAAAGTAGGTGCCTTCACTTGGTAAAATGTTAAAGCGGCTGTCTTGTAGAGCATTACTGAGCACATCGCGCTTATGTTGATAAAAATCACTTAGCTGGTCAATATGGTCAGCGTGTTGCTCTAACATATCTGCTAATGCATGCTGCGCAGGCGTAAAACTTGAAAAAGTAACATACTGATGAATTTTTCGAAATTCTTCGCTTAAATCAGCGGGTGCGATACAGTAACCCATCTTCCAACCGGTGCTATGAAAGGTTTTACCAAAGCTTGAAATAACAAAGCTTTTTGCCAGTAGTTCCTCGTCACCGAGTGCGCTTAAATGTGGTTGTTGATCAAACGTTATATGCTCATAAACCTCATCGCTGATTACATATAAATTGTGAGCACTCACTAGTTTTTTTAGTTCGTTGATATCTTGCTGTTTTAACACTTTGCCACTGGGGTTATGCGGCGTGTTAATAATAATTGCGCGAGTATTTGCTGTAATTGCTTGATTTACTGTTTGCCAATTTATAGCGTAATCTGGCGCGGCTAGCGCAACGTGCACTGACTTGCCGCCAGCCAGCTCAATGGCTGGTTGATATGAGTCGTAAGCAGGATCAAATACAATAACGTCATCACCCTCGCGCACAATAGTTTGAATAGCCACAAATAATGCTTCGGTTGCCCCTGAGGTTACAGTTACTTGGCTTGTGCCATCAATTTGCGCAGCATATTTTCGCTGAACTAATGCTGCAATTTGCTGCTGCAGTTTAGGTACACCGCTGGAAGGCGAGTATTGATTAGCTCCTTGCGTTACATACTGGCTTAACTGCGCTTTTAAATACTCAGGGGTATCAAACTCAGGAAAACCTTGCGAAAGATTAATTGCCGAAAACTTATTAGCCAAGCCACTCATTTGGCTAAATATACTAATACCTAAATTGGGGAGTTTACTGTCAAACACGAAGTCTCCTGATGATGGTTTTGTGTACAGAGCAATGCTATGATTAAAAACGGAAGTTTAGCCGTCTAAACTGTACTTTAATTGTTATTTGTGAGGAAAATATGCAAGACAACCATACCGCTATTTCAAACCTTATAGAAGCCGCAAAATGGATTAGCCAACAAGGTTGGGTTCCTGCCTCGGGTGGAAATTTATCAGCTCGCACCCAAAATGGCTTCGTTATAACGACTAATGGCTGCGATAAGGCCCAACTTACCCATGAGCATTTTTTACAGTTAGACCACCAAAACTTAAATACTCCTCAGGTGTTATCACGCGAAGCGAAATTACATTTAAGTTTGTATCAGTTAATTCCTGAGGCGCAATGTGTATTGCATACTCAATCTGTTGCAGCAACGGTGCTTTCACAAGTAACGCAAGCTCATCAGCTTGATTTAAGCGGTTACGAAATGCAAAAAGCGCTCAGTGGTTTTACCTCACATTTAGAAACCTTAAGCATTCCTATTTTTGATAACGACCAAGATATTGACCGTTTAAGCTTATTAGTCAGCGATCACCATTTGCACTCACCGATTAAATTTGGTGTATTAATTCGCGGTCATGGCTTATATGCAGTTGGCAAAAATATTGCTGAAGTGCGTCGCCACCTAGAAGCACTAGAGTTTTTGTTTAGCTGCGAATTAGAGCGATTAAAAATCACCGGCATTCAAGCGAGCAATACACTTCATCATCGATAACTAACAAGCAAGTATTTAATGATAATGCTCGTACATTTTATCTAGCGGCTCAGAAAGGCCGCTTTCTTGCACAATACGCACATGTTTGCGTTTTAATTCGCGAGCACTGGTAACACCACAAGAATGTGCAATAAGCCCTGCACCGTAATGAATGTATTTATTATAATTTGCGACCCGCTGCGCTTTATCTTCAACATTTAAACCACGTTGCAAACGTTCATTATGCGTAGTAATTCCTGTTGGGCAGGTATCTTTATTACATTGCATCGCCTGAATGCAGCCTAGTGCAAACATATGCCCTCGCGCAGAAACCACAAAGTCGGCTCCTAGTGCTAATGCCCATGCTACTTTGGAAGGCACAATTAATTTACCCGAAACAATAATTTTAACTCGCTCTCTAAGGCCATGCTTCTTTAATAGCTGTATAACTAGAGGGAGGCTTTCTTTAAGCGGTAACCCCACAGAATCTAATAAAGACTGTGGTGCTGCGCCTGTGCCTCCATCAGCACTATCAATAGTTATAAAGTCGGGTGCAGACTCAATGCCACGATGATTTATCTCAGCAAATAAACTTTCTAACCAAGTATGTTCACCAATAACTGCTTTAAAGCCTGTTGGTTTACCCGTTGCAGTTCTGATGGTGGTGAGCATGTCTAGAATATCGTTTGGATTTTTTATTTCTGGGTGCCCATTTGGGCTAATAGAATCCTGCCCTTCGGGTATGCCTCTTATTTTGGCAATTTCAGCATTCACTTTTCGCCCAGGTAACATGCCGCCTTTGCCTGGCTTAGCACCTTGGCTCATTTTCAGTTCAAACATTTTAACCGTTGGGTGTGCAGCAACGGCTTTTAGCTTTTCTGTACTTAAACTTCCCTGCTCATCGCGTACACCGTATTTTGCGGTGCCAATTTGAAATACAATATCGGCACCTCCTTCTAAGTGATATGGGCTAAGGCCGCCTTCCCCCGTGTTCATCCAACATCCTGCTAATTTTGCCCCCTTCGATAGTGCACGTACAGCCGGGCTGGATAGCGCACCAAAGCTCATGCCCGATATATTAAATAACGAATTTGTGGTGTAAGGAAATTTACAATAAGGGCCAAGCGTTACGTTGCTCGGCGCTAAGGCTTCTTCATCTAAGGTAGGAAACGCACAGTTCATAAACATAACTGTGCCTGTGGCCTCTAAACTTTGAGTTGAGCCAAAAGCGGCCGTGTGATCAACATCTTTCGCCGCGCGGTAGACCCAACTACGCTCGGCGCGATTAAAGGGCATTTCTTCACGGTCTAGGGCAAAAAAATACTGCCTAAAAAACTCACCTTGACGCTCAAAGAAATAACGAAAACTTCCGATTACGGGATAGTTACGCCTAATGGCATGGTTTGTTTGCGTAACATCTCGAATATAAAAAATAGCAATTAATATAACCAGCAATCCCAATGCAACAATAAATAGGCTGGCAAACACATCAATACTGAACATTATAAATTGGCTCATAGCTTATCCTTAAATGCTAAAAAGTGTGCTGCCATTTAAAAAGCAGCGCACTTTTATCTTCTTAAAATAATACGTTATTAGTTATTATTTTTTGCTAACTCTGCTTGTATATATAAACGTATTTGTTGCTCAAGCACCGACAAAGGTACTGAACCGTGGCGCAAAATTTGATGATGAAACTCACGAATATCAAACTGCTGACCTAATGCTTGCTCAGCCTCTGCGCGCAAGCGTTTAATTGTTAACTCACCAATTTTGTAAGACAGCGCTTGAGCTGGCCACGAAATATAACGGTCGGTTTCTGTTTTTACATTGTGTAATGAAAGCGCTGTATTATCGGCCATAAAGTTCATCGCACGTTCTCGGCTCCAGCCATACATGTGCATTCCCGTATCAACCACTAAACGTGCAGCACGCCACATTTCGTAGGTTAAACGACCAAAGTTACTGTACGGGTCTTGATAAAAGCCCGCCTCAACCCCTAAGTACTCTGAATACAACCCCCAGCCCTCACCAAACGCTGATAAATAGGCATCTCGGCGATAGCTAGGTAAGCTTTCAAGTTCTGCATTGAGTGATATTTGTAAATGATGGCCCGGGACAGCTTCGTGCAGTGTTAATGCCTCTAAAGCATAGAGTGGTCGTTTATCTAAAGCGTAAGTATTCACCCAATAAAAACCGGCTTGATCGTCACGGCTCGAACCTGAATAGCGCCCAGTAGTATACTTAGGGGCAATATTGGCAGGCACCGGCGCTACGCCATAAGGTTTACGCGGTAAGGTATGAAATAATTTAGGTAACTGTGCATCCATTTTTTTGGCAATGTACGCGGCCTCTTTTAATAATTGCTCAGGCGTTGTGGCGTAAAATTGCGGATCGGTACGTAAAAAGTGGATAAATTCTGCAAACGTGCCCTTAAAGCCCACCTCTTTAATGACCGCTTCCATCTCACTGCGAATACGCGCCACCTCAGCTAAACCCAGCTCATGGATTTCTTTTGGGGTCATTTGTGTTGTGGTGTAATACTTAGCACGATTTGCATAAAAGGCTTCGCCATTGGGAGTAGACGAAATGCCAATATCGCTGCGTGCGCCTGGTAAATATTCGGTATTAAAAAAAGTTAAGTAATCTTTATAAGCATTAATAACTTGGCCACTAATAATGGCTTTAGCTTGTTGCTGTAACGCTGCAAATTCACTGTCACTTAAGCCAGCGGTATTGTTTAAAAACGGCTTATAAAATTCAGACTGTGTTACATCGTCAACAATGTAGGCAGTAATAGAATCTTGATAGCCAATTAATACCGCTTTGGGTTGAGTTAAACCAACTTCTAATCCTTTACGCATCCAGCCTATATTTTGCTCAAAAAAGCGCGGCACTTGCTGTAATCGCTTTAGATAGTTTTGATAATCTTGTGCAGTTTTATAATCAGAGCTATTAACAATAAACGATAGGCTTGAATGAAAGCCATACTCTGACGTTAAAGGCATGTAGTGTGCGTTAAATACATATTCATCAACACTATTTTGCACTTGCGCTCGAATAATACTGTAATTAATTTGATTCTCGTCACTCAGCTTGCTCATATCTATTGCATCTAAATCAGCCAATAACTGGGTGTTTTTTTGATACTGCAGCGCTAAAAAGTCAGCCGATAAGTTAGGTAATAAATAGCCATCAACTCCCTCAGGATTACTATATGGGCTTACATTTTGGCGGTGTTGTACGATATTTTCAGCGGTTTGCGTAAATTGCTGATCGGCATTAATTGTAGTGAGCTGACACGCGCTTAATGAGCACATTAAGGTGACACTTAATAAGGAAAGACGCATTTTTTTTGAAAGAGATAAATTCATAGTTATTGAGCTTAATGACGTTACAGATGTGGTAAACCTATCTTAGGCTGAATAAATAGCAAATAGATATACGACCAACTGCGAAAAATATACGCCAGCAGTCATTTTATTAACTTAAGTTAATACTTAACAATTAGAGTAATTGCTCAAAAAAGCAACGGTTATTGAAATTATAGCGTCATTTTAGTCAACTACGACTCATTTTACTTTTAAATAACGGATATAATGATTATTGTATCTGTGCTTGGAAGCAAATTGCCTCATTGGACGAGTTTTATAAATCAGCATTTATGCGTATTTGGTTGGTATTTGCAAATGATGTTCCATGACTCCATGGCTATAGCACAAGAAAAAATGACAAAAGTATGTATGTTTTTAGAACATCATGTTTTGCCTCCTACCCCCTTAAATTTTCAAGTTGTGTATACATACATTAGTAAAATCCATTTTGCGCTTAATAATGCTATTGATGATGCTATTGATGCCCATCAAAATATTGATGAGCTATTTATTGAGCAACTCTATTTTGAATATTTAAATCAAGGTCATAAAACCGAAGTAGCAATGATTGAAAACGTCAATGGTGTGATCAATTCACTGTCTCAAAATGCACAGCAAACCGAAAAAAAACTTAACGATTTTGCAGGTCATGTTAATGACTGCTTGCATTCTTTAGATGAAAATAATATTGCTAACAGCCGCATCGCCTTAGAAAGGCTTAATGAGCAAACGCAGTTACTGCTCTCGCAACAAGCCCAATTTAAACAAGAACTAAGTCAGGCAAAAAAGTTACACGAAGCAACTAAAAAACAACTCAATACCTTGCGCAAACAACATGTGATTGACCCACAAACAGGCTTATACAAACGCCACTATTTAACTAAACAAACACAGTTATGGTTAAAACAAGACAAGTCAATCTCAGCAATTGCTATTCAAATTGATAATTTAGAGCATTTTATTGATAATTTTGGCGATGCAATTGGCGAAGTGATTTTAAATAAAGTAGCTAAGCAAGTGCAGAAGTATGTTTCGCAAAGTGGCTTAGCTGGGCGCTCTGCAAAAGACCAATTTATCGTTCTACTTGCTAACATTGAGCCAGAAACAGCTAAGCTGATTGCACAAAAGGTAATAGCTGGGGTTGAAAAGCTACGTTTTATCAGTTCAAAAAGCGATTTAAAACTACCTCCAATTTCTCTCTCTCTAGGGATTACAGAGCAACAACAAGGCGACTTTAACCAGCTGGTTAAAAGTGCCTCAAACGCGGCGTTTAAATCACGCGCATCTCAATAGCTCAGTACACTGTTTACACAATAAATTAGCTGATAAATCATATTCAAATTGCACCCTTGGTGCACAATCAAGTACACTAGTCTTTATTACCACGATAGAGATTAATCATGAACGAGAACCCTGAAAAGACCACGCATTTTGGCTATAAAACTGTTGCCGAAACCGAAAAAGCTTCTATGGTTGCTGATGTATTTCATTCTGTTGCGACAAAGTACGATGTTATGAATGATCTCATGTCTTTTGGTATTCATCGTTTATGGAAACGCCAAACAATTGCTAGTTCAGGCATTCGTAAAGGTCATCATGTATTAGACTTAGCCGGTGGTACTGGCGATTTAACCGCAAAGTTTAGCCAACTTGTTGGCGATACAGGTCAGGTTGTTCTAGGTGATATAAACTCTTCAATGCTAAAGGTAGGCCGTGAAAAACTGCATAACTTAGGCCTTGTCGGTAACATTGATTACGTGCAAATGAATGCTGAAGCGTTGCCATTTCCTGATAATAGTTTTGATTTAATTACGATTGCCTTTGGTCTGCGTAATGTAACCGACCAAAACAAAGCGCTGCGCTCTATGTACCGTATTTTAAAGCCAGGGGGTCGTTTACTGATTCTTGAGTTTTCAAAACCAGAGCAAGAGCTTCTTAGCAAGGCGTATGATTTTTACTCTTTCAACATCTTACCTACTATGGGCAAACTGGTAGCTAACGACAGTGAATCGTACCAATACTTAGCTGAGTCAATTCGTATGCACCCAGATCAAGAAACACTTAAAGGAATGATGGTCGAAGCAGGGTTTGAGCAAGCGACTTATCAAAACCTAACCGGTGGTATTGTTGCCCTTCATCGTGGATTTAAATACTAAGGTTAGTAATTTATGGCGCTTGAAGAATACAATAAAGAACAATCAGCGGCAGGCAGTTTTTTTATGCTACCAAGCTTTGTACTTTCGCTGATTGAGCAAGTATTAAATCAAGCGCTTAAACTCGACCCGAGCATACTCGATAAACTAAAAACGGTAGAACATCAGCGCTTATTAGTTGAGGTTAGAGACTGGCAACAAAAAATAGCCATTACCTATGCCAATCAGCAGCTACATCTTTACACAGCAGTAGACGTTGCAAGCGCTGACTGTATGATCAGTGCCAATATTAATACCTTGCTTACACTTAAAAATCCAGCCATGCTTACTCAGCTTATTCGCCAAGACAAGCTTGATTTACAAGGTGATTTAAACATAGCTCAAAGCTATAGTTCAGCTTTTTCAAGTGTAGATATTGATTGGCCAGAGCAACTAGCAAAGCATATAGGCGACGCGCCTGCACAACAGCTTTATTTGTACTTGAAATCATTTAAGCAGCAAGGTAAAAAAGCAAAATCGCAGCTCGACAGCACTTTTATTAGTGTGTGCCAAGACGAACTGGCAATCACCATTCACCCATTAGAGCTTGAGCAATTTAAACAACAAAATAGAGCACTAAAAGGCCAAGTTGCCGCCATTGAGCAACGTATTAATGCCCTAATTAAAGCCCTTTAACGCACTAAGGATTTTTTGTGTCAACTGCCCGACTGTATTACATAACTAAAACTCTGCTTAGCTACGGACTTGATGAGCTTGTACCTAAACATAAAGTACCTTGGTTTGCTAAAATCGCTCGTGGCAGCTTGTTTTGGTTACGCAATCAACACAAAGATAAACCCCCTGGCTTAAGACTTCGCTTAGCACTGCAACAACTTGGCCCTGTGTGGATAAAGTTTGGCCAAATGCTCTCAACTCGACGCGACTTACTGCCTCATGACATCGCCTTGGAATTAGCCTTTTTACAAGATCAGGTAGAGCCGTTTGAAGGTGAGCTGGCACAGGAAATCATCGAAAAAGCATTAGAAATAGATAATATTAGCGAGTTATTTAGCGAATTCTCACAAACACCTCTGGCATCGGCATCAATTGCTCAAGTGCATACGGCTACCCTTATTGACGCGCAGGGCGATTCGCAAGATGTCGTTATTAAAGTTATTCGTCCTAATATTGAACAGCAAATAAATGCCGACTTAGCCTTAATGGAAAAATTAGCTAAGGTGATTGGTAAGTTAATTAACGAAGCAAGACGCTTACGCCCTGTAGAAGTGGTTAAAGAGTATAAAAAAACATTGCTCGATGAACTCGACTTAATGCGTGAGGGTGCTAATGGCATTCAATTAAAGCGTAACTTTGAAGGCTCAGAATCACTTTATATCCCTACTGTATACAGCGACTATAGCCGCAGTAATGTACTGGTGATGGAGCGTATTTACGGTATCCCAGTGTCAGATACTGAGGCACTGATGGCACAAAACACTAATATGAAGTTATTAGCAGAGCGCGGAGTAGAAGTGTTTTTTACTCAAGTATTTCGCGACAGTTTTTTTCATGCTGACATGCATCCAGGTAATATTTTTGTCTCCCGCGAACACCCGCACAACCCTAAATACATAGGTATTGATTGCGGTATAGTCGGCACACTTAACAAAGAAGATAAACGCTACCTAGCAGAAAACTTTATTGCCTTTTTTAACCGCGACTACCGCCAAGTAGCGCAGCTTCACGTAGATTCAGGCTGGGTGCCACCCGATACCAGCATTGAAGAATTTGAGTTTGCTATACGCACCGTGTGCGAACCTATTTTTAATAAGCCACTGGCTGAAATATCATTTGGCCATGTGCTAGTTAACTTATTTAATACCGCACGTCGTTTTAATATGCAGGTTCAACCGCAACTCGTCTTATTACAAAAAACCTTGCTGTATGTTGAAGGCCTTGGCCGCCAGTTATACCCTCAACTAGATTTATGGAAAACAGCAAAACCATTTTTAGAAGACTGGGTTAAACAACAAGTAGGCCCGCTGTCTGTGCTAAAGCAAATGTATGCAAACTTACCGTTTTGGGCAGAAAAAATGCCTGAGCTACCCGATTTAATTTATCAAAATTTAAAGCGAGCACCACACGCTTATGCCCCTGCTACTAAGGTTTCACATAAGCCTTTGGTTTTAGGACTGTTTAGCAGTGCTGCGATGATTGTCTCTGCTTTATTTTATTTACAACACAACTTAATGGCTGCAGGCGCTGTCTTAAGCTGTGCTGTTATTGGTTTTATAGCGGCTTGGCGCCGCGCATAAACTAAGTGCTATTTACCGCTTTGGGCGTATAATCAGCACTTAATCTTACTATTTTATGGCTTAAAAGCAGGAGAGAACCATGGGGTTTGGTGGTATTAGTATTTGGCAATTATTAATTGTACTTGCAATCATCGTACTTTTATTTGGTACAAAAAAACTACGCGGTATGGGTGGTGATTTAGGCGGCGCAGTTAAAGGCTTTAAAAAAGCAATGTCTGATGAACAAAACGCTGAAAAACAAACCAGCGAGAATAAAGCTGAACAAATTCAAAATTCAGCAGAGTCAAAACCTGCCGATGTAAACACAACTGACAAAACCAAAGACAACGACAAGGCTTAACCAACATGGGAATGTGGGAGCTTGTTGTGGTATTTATTGTCGGCTTGGTAGTACTTGGACCAGAGCGCTTACCTGTTGCTATAAGAACAGTAAGCCGTTGGGTTAAAACTGCCAAAGCAATGGCCAACTCAGTAAAAGCTGAGGTGAGTGAAGAGCTGCGTGTTCACGAATTACATGAGAACCTTAAAAAAGCAGAGCAACAAGGCTTAAAAGATTTAAGCCCTGACCTACAAAACTCTGTGTCTGAGCTGCAACAAGCAGCGCAATCAGTTACTCACAGCTATAAAAAAAGCCAAAGCCAAGCTACTAATAATCAACAAACAGATGACTCAAAGTGAATATAGCACTCTCTTTTCATACATTTAATACAGGGTATAAAGAACAATGACTGAAGAAGTAAAGTCAGGGTTCGTTGCTCATTTAATTGAATTACGTGACCGATTGATTAAATCGCTATTGAGTATTTTAGTGATTTTTATTGGCTTGGTTTACTTTGCAAACGATATTTATACGTTTGTAGCTGCTCCTTTAGTCGCTCATTTACCCAGCACCGCTACTATGATAGCAACGGATGTCACCGCGCCATTTTTCGCTCCCTTTAAACTTACTTTGTTTGTTGCTTTATTTGCTGCTATTCCTTGGATTTTACATCAAATTTGGGGATTTATAGCCCCCGGTTTATATCAGCACGAGAAGAAAATGCTGATGCCAATATTAGCTTCTAGCATCATCTTATTTTATAGTGGCATAGCTTTTTGTTACTTTGTGGTGCTACCCATTATCTTAGGGTTTTTCACCAGTGTAGGTCCTCAAATGATGACCCTTGCACCGGATATAAGTAGTTACTTAGGCTTTGTACTTAAGCTATTTTTTGCATTTGGTATCGCATTTGAAATCCCTGTGGCAATTATGTTGCTCTGCTGGAGCGGCGCCACTACCACACAAAGTTTAAAAGAAAAGCGCCCTTATATAGTGGTTGGCGTATTTGTAGTGGCAATGTTTTTAACGCCACCGGATGTGCTATCACAAACTCTATTAGCATTGCCCATGCTGCTGTTATTTGAGCTTGGTTTAATTTTAGCTAAATTTTATACCGCAAAACCACAACAAGAATCTGAGGAATAATATGAACAAGCATTTACTTTCTTTACTCGCTTTAGCCAGCGTACCGGCTTTAGCTGCTACTCCTATTAACGAGCAAGCATTACAAGCCTGTAGTTTTATTGAAAACGACTTTAATCGTTTACTATGTTATGACAATACCATTGCAGGAAAGTCATTAACACAACCAGCACAAAGCCAGCTAAGCAAGTCGGCGCAAACAAATGTAAAAGCTGAAACTCCAGCTGCAACAGCCCCTGTGGCCACCAAAGCAAAAGAGTTTGGTTTAGAGCATAAAAACATTGCGGAAAATAGCGAAGAAGCAATTTCATCAATAATAGCTAATGTTGAAAAAGCACCCTATGGTGAGCTAATTATTACTTTAGAGAACAATCAGCAGTGGCGTCAAATTGGCTCAGATAGCTTAAGATTAGACAAAGGCGATACCGTTATTATTAGTCGCGGTGTATTTAATTCTTTTTTACTTAAAAAAGCAGATCAAAACCGCTCAATTCGTGTAAAGCGCACTCAGTAATGCAATACACGTTGATTGATGCTGGCGTAAATTTAACTAATCATCAATTTGATGGTCAGCATCAAGAGGTGCTCGCTAGAGCAAAAGAGGCTGGCGTTAAACATATGCTAATTATTGGCTGCGATATAAGTTCAAGTGAAGAATCATTAGCACTTGCTGCACGCTATGGCCAATATGCTAGCGCAGGTATCCACCCCCATGATGCAAAAACAGCAACCTCTGAACTTGAGCAACAACTCACTAAGCTCGCACAAAGTGCGCCGGTTATTGCCATTGGTGAATGCGGCCTAGATTACAATCGCGACTTTTCTCCAAGAGATGTGCAGCGTGCTGTGTTTCGTCGTCAGCTCGCATTAGCCGAAAAGCTAAACCTGCCGGTTTACTTACACGAACGCGATGCCAGTGACGACATGCTCTCTATTTTAAATGAGTTTACTGTACGCGGTGTACTACACTGTTTTACCGGTGATGCGCAAGCGCTTGCAGGTTACTTAAAACTAGGTCTTTATATTGGTATTACTGGCTGGGTGTGCGATGAGCGACGTGGCAAAGAATTACAACAGCTGATCCCCAGCATCCCAATTGAGCGCTTATTAATTGAAACCGATGCACCCTTTTTAATCCCCCGCACTGTTAAACCTAAACCAAAATCAAGACGTAATGAGCCAGCATTACTTCATTATGTTTGTGATACCCTTGCTCAGCTTTATGGCATCCCTGCATCTGACGTGGCAAAATATACGAGTGAAAACTTTAATCACTTATTTGGATTAGAGAAAAAGTAATGCGACCCTTTTGCGCTTTGCTGGTATTCATTTTGGTGTTTTATGCATCCTGTTTCCCTGCAAGTGCAATCGAGATAAATAGTGAATTTAATTCAAAAAAAATAGAGTCTATTCATTATTCGTTTACTCCTACCTCATTAGAAGATGCACGACAAAGTAATTTACAAGAATGGCTGCTACTTAATGATAAGCCACTTAATTTAGGCCTTGAGTCTCGACCTGTATGGATTCAATTTAAGATTACAAACCAGTTAGCGCAGCCGCTAATGCCCTTACTCTCACTAGACAACCCTCTATTAAACGATGTTTACTTTGCTCATTTTATGGAGGATGAGCTACTCACATCAACTCATATTGGTGATACGCATGCACTTTCACAAAGAGTGATAGCGAGCGAGTCTTTGCTAGTCAAACTAACTCTTCCCGCTAACAGTGAAACTACGGTGTACCTTAACGTTAATAATGATGCAGGTATCGGGCTACGCGTCCCCTTAACACTGTGGCAGCAAGACTCACTATTGGCCTATAAAAGTATGGTGAATTTACTTTATGGATTATTAATTGGCTTTGTTTTTTCTTTAGCAGTGAGTAGTCTGGTCTTATTCGCATTTTCCCGAAAGCATTACTTTGCTTATGCCGGTGTGATTACGCTGATGCTCAGCTTATTTTTAGCTTACTTAGGCGGGTTTGGATTTCGTTATGCGCCCTCCAGCATAGCAAACCTCCAACAGTTAGTGCTGCCTATTTTGCTGATGCTGATCACGGTATCGTTTCTTCCTTTACAACGCCATGTTTGCACAGCTATTGAGTCTAACTTACTAAAAGGGCAAACAATAATCACCGCACTATACGCATTAATTATTATACTTATTTGGTTACTCCCCACTCCCAGCGTAGCTTTATTTGCTATTTTAAGCATCCCTGTCATTTTAAGTTATCATGTTGCCACAACATTATTTTATCTGCGTAAAAATCCCACGAGTCCCAATAAATCTCTACTCATGGCACTTGGGTTCTTTTTAATTGTGGTCATCCATTTTTCCGTTGCGTTAACAGGCTTTTATACCGTCACTAGAGCGAGTTTAATGCTTACCTTTTTAGCTTCTTTAGGGTGTTCATTTTGCCTAAGCTATACCGTCATAAAATTATTTATATTACAACGCGATGAGCAAGTAACAGCACAGCAAGCATTAATTGCACAAAGCGCCGCACAAGACGCGTTGTTAAATGAGCGCATTGAATTACAAGAGCGTACCCGCCAAGAACTTGAAAGCCAAGTAGATGAACGCACCTTTGAGTTACAGGTCACACTGAGAGAACTTGAAGATAAAAACCATGAGCTTGAACAACTTAATATGGAAGATGCCCTAACTGGCATTAAAAATAGACGCTTTTTCGATAAAAAACTAATTATGGAAATTCGTCGTTCACGCCGTGAGCAAACGCCATTAAGTATTATTATGCTAGATATCGACAAATTTAAATCAATTAACGATAAATATGGTCACTTAACCGGCGATCAAGTCATCAGAGCGGTGTCTGATACCATTAAACAACAGCTTAAGCGCCCACTTGATGAAGTAGCGCGTTATGGTGGTGAAGAGTTTGTCATTTTGCTACCTAATACTGATAACCAAGGTGCAATGAACATTGCAGAGCAAACACGCCTGGCAATAGAAAATAAGACTGTGAATGTAGCAGGCACTATTATTGAGTTTACTATTAGTGCCGGTGTTTATACTCAAATTGCCGATGATACCCATAACCCTGAACTATTTACTGATTATGCCGATAAGGCACTTTATTTAGCAAAACAACATGGCCGCAATCAAGTGGTTAATTTTTCAACCCCACAGTAGGAGCGTATACTTATGGCCCAATCTGGACTAGACCTTTTCCCATATACTCGCATGCGTAGAATGCGCCGTAATGATTTCTCTCGTCGCCTTATGGCTGAAAATCAGCTGAGTGTTAATGATCTTATTTATCCTGTTTTTGTTCTTGAAGGTAAAAATCGTCGTGAAAGCATTGAATCTATGCCTGGTATCGAACGTTTATCGATTGATCTGCTGCTTGAAGAAGCCAAAGAGTTAGTTGATTTAGGTGTGCCTGCGCTCGCTATTTTTCCTGTTACCCCAGCAGATAAAAAATCTCTACTCGCTGAAGAAGCCTATAACGATGACGGCTTGGCACAAAGAACTGTACGCGCATTAAAAGAAACCTTCCCAGAGCTTGGCGTGATCACCGATGTTGCACTTGACCCATTCACAGTGCATGGTCAAGACGGCATTATTGATGATGCAGGTTATGTGATTAACGACGTCACTACCGAAATTTTAGTTAAGCAGGCGCTATCACATGCACATGCAGGTGCTGATGTTGTTGCCCCATCAGACATGATGGATGGGCGTATTGGTGCAATTCGTGAAGCTCTTGAAGCCGATGGTTTTATTCATACTCGCATTATGGCCTATTCAGCAAAATATGCGTCAAGCTACTATGGTCCATTTAGAGATGCCGTAGGATCTGCGGGTAACTTAAAAGGCGCTGACAAAAAAACGTATCAAATGGATCCTGCCAACTCTGATGAAGCAATTCGTGAAGTCGCACTTGACCTTCAAGAAGGTGCCGATATGGTCATGGTTAAGCCAGGTATGCCTTATTTAGATATTGTACGTCGCGTTAAAGATGAGTTTGGTGTACCAACATTTGCTTATCAAGTAAGTGGCGAATACGCGATGCATAAAGCCGCTATTGATAATGGCTGGCTGAGCGAAGAAGCAACCATAATGGAATCTTTATTAGCATTTAAGCGTGCTGGTGCAGACGGCATTCTGACTTACTTTGCTAAGCAAGCTGCTCGCTATCTAAATAAGTGATAAAAGTATATTGATATAAAAGGGCTTTATTGCCCTTTTTTATATTTATATTATTAACATTCTGTATTCTATTTGTAATCATTTTTCCTTACACTAAGCGTCCCATTTGGGAAACAAATACACGGGAAAAATAATAATGTTAAAAACAAAAATAACGCCATTGGCGCTTGTATTAGCAAGCCTCAGTGCACCCGCTACCGCTAACCTCGTTATATCTGAGTACGTAGAAGGCAGTAGCTATAATAAAGCAGTAGAACTATTTAATAATTCGACAACTCCTTTGTCATTAGATGGCTATACCCTCAGTCTCTATTCAAATGGCAATACAGAGGCAAATAATACCTTCGATTTAACTGGCGAACTTGCTGCAAACAGCACCTACGTTATTGTTAATGGTAATGCCTCAGCAGAGCTAAAAGAAAAAGCTGACCAACTCAGCGCAGTAACAAACTTTAATGGCGATGATGCACTAGTATTGACTCAAGGCTCAGTAATTATTGACAGCTTTGGCCAACGTGGCGTAGACCCTGGTTCATTTTGGTCTGAAGGTGGTGTACAAACACAAAATAAAACATTGCGCCGCAAAGAAACTGAGTTAAACGGACGTAGTGACGCAGATGGCAGTTTTAATCCAAGCGAACAATGGCTGCAATTTGAGCAAGATGACTTTAGTGATTTAGGCATATTTGCAGGAAATTCTTCACCTAATCCAGATCCTGAACCAGAGCCAGAACCTGAAGATCCTTTATTATGTGGCGCTGATAAAACATTAATTAGCAGCATTCAAGGCGAAGGCGCAAGCAGCCCATTGGTTAACACTGTGGTTGAATTTGAAGGCGTTGTGACGGCTGATTTCCAAGCAGATGACCAGCTCAAAGGCTTTTTTGTTAGCTCACTTCGTTATGATGAGGATGCAAACCCACTTACTTCTGAAGGGGTATTTGTTTATTTTACCAATACTGATGTTAATGTTGGCGACCATGTTCGCGTGCAAGGTACTGTTGAAGAATACTTTGATGCCACCCAAATTGGCAATGTAAGTCAAGTTGCTATTTGTGATACTGGTCTTTCAGCTTACCCGACTAAAATCACTTTACCCGTTACCGAGCCCACTGAATTAGAGGCGTTTGAAGGTATGCTGGTTACCTTAGAGCAGCCACTTATTGTTACTAACAATTATGGTTTAGGTCGCTATGGAGAACTAGAACTTGCCACTGAACGTTTATATCAAGGTACTCAAGTTGCACTTCCTGGCGCAGCTGCGAATGCAGTTGAAGCGCAAAATCTAACTAAAAAAATACTCCTCGATGATGGTTCAACTCGCCAAAATCGCGATCCTATCGCTTATCCTGTTCCAGGGTTATCAGCAGAGAATACCCTGCGTACTGGCGATACAGTAAATTCTGTAACAGGTGCGCTAGCTTACAGCTTTAGTACTTATCGCATTCACCCAACGGTAACACCCCAGTTTGTAGCAACCAATCCACGCACTGATGCACCAGAGTTAAACCCTGACGCTGATTTACGTGTAGCAAGCTTTAACGTACTTAATTACTTTAATGGTGATGGTCAAGGTGGCGGTTTTCCAACTAGCCGTGGTGCTGATTCAGAAGCTGAGTTAATTCGTCAACAGGCAAAACTGGTCAGTGCTATCAGTGCTATGCAAGCGGATGTCATTGGCTTAATGGAAATTGAAAATGACGGTTTTGGCGAATTTAGTGCTGTTGCAAGCTTGGTAAATGCACTTAATGACGCCGATAGTCAAAATCAATATGCATTCGTAGATTTTGGTGTTGATCAAGTAGGCACCGACGCTATCACTACTGCGCTTATTTACCGTGCTGATAAAGTGCAGCAAGTGGGGAATGCAGCAATCACTACCGACGCGCCTTTTGACTACAGCAATCGCGCACCTATTGCGCAAAGCTTTAAGTCTATAGAAACAGAGGAAGTGTTTACTGTTGCCGTAGCTCACCTAAAGTCTAAAGGTGGCTGTAGAAGTGCAACTGGTGGCAACGCTGATCAAAATGACGGCCAAGCATGTTGGAATGAAATTCGAACTGCTGGCGCAAATGCATTTGCTGATTGGCTAAATAGCAAACCAACAGGAGTTGATGATGAAGATATCATTCTTGTTGGCGACATGAACGCGTATGCAATGGAAGATCCTATCCGTGCATTTGCTGATAAAGGCCTAAAAAATGTGGTCGCTGAGCTAGATGGCAACACCTTGGGTTATTCTTATAGCTTTTCTGGCCGAGCGGGTAGTTTAGATCATGCCCTAGCAAGTCCGAGTTTATTAAGTAAAGTAGTGAGCGCCAGTGATTGGCATATTAATGCCGATGAGCCTATCTCGCTTGATTATAATGTTGAGTTTAAATCTGACGTTCAGCAATCAAGCTTGTATGCTCAAGGGCCTTACAGAGCCTCAGATCATGACCCTGTTATTGTCGATATTCGCTCAACCGTAATTGCACCACCAGAGCCTGAAGTGCTCACCGGTGAAATTGATAATATTCGTGGCTGGTTTTGGTGGAAAAACTACCGCATTGATATCCCTGAAGGTTATGACGAACTCACCATTAGCCTAGACGGTGGCTGGGGCGATGCAAATTTATTTGTTAGTCATAAAAGAAGCCCTACTTTGTTTAAGAATGACTGTGCATCTATAAGCAGAGGAAACGCAGAAAACTGTACATTTACCAATCCAAAAGAAGGTAAATGGAAAGTCCGCGTTAATGGCTTTTTACCCTTTGGTAATGTAAAACTCACTTATAAAGCAATCAAGTACGTAGATTAATATTCATTGCTATCAACATAAAAAAGCCGCACTAGCGGCTTTTTTAATATAAACAATGAAAATACTTGTTTTAAATGAGAAGTTTTTAACGCAGCTAGCGTCTGATTTAACCCCTCAAAATGATTAAGTCTTATTGCGGGTTGGTATTAATAGTATTCACCTGCTTTCAAACTTCCGACAATAAAAAACCCGCAACACGTGCGGGTTTTTTTAAAGAATTAAAGTGCTAATTACTTAGCAGCTTTTTTCTCTTTTTCTGCAGCGATTACAGTGTCAGCTACGTTTTGTGGACATGGTGCGTAGTGTGAGAACTCCATAGAGAACTGACCACGACCTGATGTCATTGTACGTAGTGAACCGATGTAACCGAACATTTCTGATAACGGTACGTCTGCCTTGATGCGAACACCAGTTAAACCAGCTTCTTGGTCGCTAAGCATACCACGACGACGGTTAAGGTCGCCGATTACGTCACCTACGTGATCTTCTGGCGTGAACACGTCAACTTTCATGATTGGCTCAAGAAGTTGTGCACCCGCTTTAGGGATCGATTGACGGAAAGCGCCTTTAGCAGCGATTTCGAAAGCAATTGCAGATGAATCCACGGCGTGGAAGCCACCGTCGAAAAGCTCAACTTCAACGTCAAGTACTGGGAAGCCAGCTAGAACACCTTCGTTCATCATTGACTTAAAGCCTTTCTCAACTGCAGGCCAGAATTCTTTAGGTACGTTACCACCAACAACTGATGATTTAAACGTGAAGCCTGAAGCAACTTCGCCTGGCTTGATGCGGTAATCGATTTTACCGAACTGACCAGAACCACCAGATTGTTTCTTATGCGTGTAGCTATCTTCGATTTCACGAGTGATAGTTTCACGGTAAGCAACCTGTGGTTGACCAACGATAAGGTCTACACCGTAAGTACGCTTAAGGATATCTACTTTGATATCTAAGTGAAGCTCACCCATCCCTTTAAGGATAGTCTCACCTGAATCTTCATCTGTCTCAACTTGGAAAGATGGATCTTCTGCAACCATTTTACCGATAGCAACACCCATTTTCTCATTACCGCCTTTATCTTTAGGCTGTACAGCAATCGAGATTACTGGAGTTGGGAATACCATTGGCTCAAGTGTTACTGGGTGCTTAGGATCACAAAGAGTGTGACCAGTTTGCACGTTCTTCATACCAACGATAGCGATGATATCGCCCGCTTGTGCTGAAGTAAGCTCTTTACGCTCATCTGCTTGCATCTCAACCATACGGCCAACACGCTCAGTTTTACCAGTAAATGCATTAAGGATAGTGTCACCCTTGTTAAGCACACCAGAGTAGATACGTACGAATGTTAATGCACCGAAACGGTCATCCATGATCTTAAATGCTAACGCTTTGAAAGGTTCGTCAGCAGATACGATTGCATGCTCGCCGTTTTCGTTACCTTCTTCATCCATAAGAGGTTGAGGATCAACTTCTGTAGGAGCAGGTAGGTAATCTACTACTGCGTCAAGTACAAGTTGCATACCTTTGTTTTTGAATGCAGAACCACAGAATGTAGGGAAGAACGCAAGGTCACGAGTACCTTTACGGATACAACGCTTGATGTCTTCTAAAGAAGGGATTTCACCTTCCATGTACGCTTCCATTAGGTCATCGTCTTGCTCTACAGCAGTTTCGATAAGCATTTCATGGTATTCATCAGTTTTCTCTACCATGTCTGCAGGAACGTCTTCGATTGTGTAGTTTTCTGGAAGACCTGTCTCATCCCAGATGTATGCTTTTTTAGTTAAAACATCAACAACACCACAGAACTCATCTTCGATACCGATTGGTAAAGTCATGATAAGTGGAGTAGCACCAAGTACTTTTTGTACTTGCGCTGTTACACGGAAAAAATCAGCACCCATACGGTCTAATTTGTTTACGAAGATGATACGTGCAACACCTGACTCATTCGCGTAGCGCCAGTTAGTTTCTGATTGTGGCTCAACACCACCAGAACCACAGAATACACCCACACCGCCATCTAATACTTTAAGTGAACGGTAAACTTCAACGGTGAAGTCAACGTGTCCAGGAGTATCGATAACGTTAAAACGGTGATCTTTCCAGAAACAGCTTACTGCCGCAGACTGGATAGTAATACCGCGCTCAGCTTCTTGATCCATGAAATCGGTAGTCGATTCACCATCATGAACCTCACCTGTTTTGTGGATAGTACCTGTAAGCTTTAGGATACGCTCAGTAGTTGTGGTTTTACCCGCATCAACGTGCGCGAAAATACCAATGTTTCTGTACTTCGATAAATCTGCCATTAATTTTACTCTTAATAAAGTCGATAAATTATTCGGCGGGAGTATAACATCACTTAAAGCGAACATCACCATAGAAGTCGCTTAAAATGCAATCAATTTATAAAAAACTTGCTTTAAAGATATTTTGAGGTATGAATGAGACCTGTTTTAAACTGCTTAAGTCTTTATAAGCCTTATTGTTAGGTATTAAAAGCACAATCGGATGATGACATGAAGCAAACACAATTATTTTGCTCCATGTAAATCGTTAGTAATATTACTCAAAACTCATGGTTTTGACCTTATCGCTAATTACTAAATTACCCGCAGTTTTGGCTTTGATTTCATCAACACTCACCCCTGGTGCGCATTCTAACAAATGAAAAGCACCGTCTTTAATTTCTAACAAAGCCAAATCCGTAATTACCTTATTGATACAGGCAACACCAGTTAGTGGCAGGCTGCACTCACTTAATAGTTTTGACTCACCATGCTTGTTTGCATGGGTCATAGTGCAAATAATATTTTTTGCCCCAGCCACTAAATCCATCGCTCCGCCCATACCTTTAACCAGCTTATTGGGGATCATCCAACTAGCGATGTTGCCATTTTGATCCACTTCAAAAGCACCTAAAACAGTTAAATCAACATGCCCACCGCGGATCATGGCAAAGCTTTCTGCAGAATTAAAAATAGCGGCACCCGTAGCTGCAGTTACCGTTTCTTTCCCCGCGTTGATCATATCCGCATCCACTGAGTCAGCGTGTGGATATGGGCCCATGCCCAATAAGCCATTTTCCGATTGCAGCATAACTTCAATGCCTTTAGGCACATAGTTTGCCACCAGCGTTGGAATACCAATCCCTAAATTAACGTAATACCCATCTTCGAGTTCCATCGCGACACGTTTAGCGATTTGTTCACGTGTTAATGCCATAACTATGTGCTCCTTAAAGCTTTGCCGGTTGCGTTGTGATTTTTTCAATCCGCTTTTCAAATTCACCTTTAATAACACGGTCAATATAAATACCGGGCGTATGAATTTGGCTTGGTTCAAGCTCACCTGGCTCAACAATTTCTTCAACTTCGAGCACGGTTATTTTACCTGCGGTTGCGGCCATTGGATTAAAGTTCATCGCTGTATGACGATAAATACAATTTCCATAACGATCCGCTTTCCACGCTTTCACAATAGCAAAATCACCGGTAATACTCGGCTCAAGTAAATAATCACGGCCGTTAATATTACGTGTTTCTTTGCCTTCGGCAACGGGCGTACCTACACCTGTTGCCGTATAAAAGGCAGGAATGCCCGCACCACCAGCACGCATTTTTTCTGCTAATGTTCCTTGTGGCGTCAATTCAACATCTAACTCACCATTCAGTAACTGCTGCTCAAATAACCCATTTTCGCCCACATACGAGGCAATCATTTTACTAATTTGCTTGTCTTCAAGTAACAACCCTAATCCAAAGCCATCAACACCACAGTTGTTCGACACTAAGGTTAAGTCTCGGGTGCCTTGGCGCTTAATCTGTGCAATTAATCCCTCAGGAATACCACATAAACCAAAACCACCAGCAATAATAGTCATCCCGTCTTCAAGCCCTGCCATTGCTTCACTGTAGCTTGTTACTACTTTATCAAAACCTGCCATAATAACCCCTATTGTGCTGTCCAGCCGCCATCAATGGCGATCGCTTGAGCGGTAATATTTCGTGCGGCATCTGCCATTAAAAATGTCACGGTATGGTGTATTTCATCAAGCCCTATAAACGCCTTTTTTGGCATGGGTGCTAACATAATCGTGTCGATTACTTGCTGCTCTGAAATGCCATGCTCTTTTGCCTGCGACGCAATTTGCTGTTCAACCAAAGGCGTTTTCACATAAGCGGGGCAAACGGTATTTATAGTGATATTGGCATCCCCTGTTTCAAGCGCCATGGTTTTCGTGAAGCCAATTAAGCCATGCTTTGCTGCAATATAAGCAGACTTATATTTAGAAGCCACCATAGCGTGAATAGAACCAATATTAATGATTCGACCAAAGTTTTGCTCACGCATACGCGGCAATACCGCTTTACTCATCATTGCGGGGCCTACCAACATCACTTGCTGTAAAAGCAGCCACTTATCTGCAGGAAAGTCTTCTAATTTAGCTACATGTTGTATCCCTGCATTATTAATTAATACATCAACAGGTTGCGTAAAGGTGCTAAAAAAGTCTTCAATCGCTTGGCTATCAGCCACATTAAGTGCGTAACCATGAGCGTTACCGCCCTGATTAACTATTTTTTGCGCTGCTTGTTGAGCCTGTTGCTCATTAAGGTCTGTAACAATAATAGTATGCCCTGCTCGCGCTAACTGCTCGGCAATATAAAATCCTATTCCACTTGCCGCACCGGTGATTAATACGTTTTGACTCATACTGCTATTCCTCTAAAAACTCACTGATCAACTGTGCTTTAGGCAAGATTGAAAAAATGCCATCCAAATGTCCCCAACCGCCTTCAATTTCAGAAAACTGAACGTCTTTTCCTAGCGTCTTCATTGACTCATATACAGTACGCATATTTTCAGGGCGTAACAGCAGGTCGTTAGTTGCGGGAAGTAACAATGTCTTCGCTGTCACTTTTTTTAATGCTGTGCTTAGGTCTTGCTCCATACCGGCAGTAAATAGTTGCGATGCCCGTACTAAATACAGCACATGGTTTGCATCTTGAGTTTTAGCACGCGCCATAGCACGCTGTGCCAGTGTTTGGCTAAGCTTAGGCAAAGTGCGAATATCTTTAAGTGCACCATCATCATGCACATTAAAATCAGCAAAACTGGCGTTGTAAATAATAGGATGCATCGCATCTTGGGTAATATTAAGCATGGTGGCGGCAAGTCCATCTAATGGGCGCTCCTTGCCATAGTAATTACCTTGCTGCCAGTTTTTATCTAACCGAATTGGCAATGCCCACTTTTCAAGGGCAGCGACTGTCCATGCATCCATTTTTGCAGCGCCAATCACATGAATTAATCGCTCTACTTTATCTGGGTAACGCGTTGCCCACTCAAGAGCTTGAAACGACCCCATTGATGCGCCCATCACGGCATGTAACTTAGTGATACCTAGACTTTCGAGTAAACGCTTTTGCACATTCACAAAGTCAGTAATCGTAACCACAGGAAAATCTAAACCATATGGTTTACCTGTTTTGGGATTAGTTGACGCTGGGCCTGTGGTGATGACATTTTCATCATGCCAGTTGGCATTGACTAAGGTGTCAGAGCTGATCACAAAATACTTGTTAGTATCTATGGCTTTTCCTGGGCCAATTAATGCATCCCAATAGCCAGCTACCGCGTCATCAGCTGCATATTTACCTGCTGCATGAGAGGTTCCTGAAAAGTAATGAGTGATCAGAATTACATTATCTTTGGCCTTATTAAGCTCACCATAGCTTTCCCAACCAATATCAACCTGCTGCAACGTTGTACCCGAGACGGTGGTAAAGTTTTCTGTGGTGAAATGTTGCTTTTCTACTAGTAACGGCTCTGCTTTATCAGCACCAAATACTGTACTACTAAATAAAACCAGCAATCCTATTATTAATATTGTTTTCATTGCGATTCCTTAAAAAGTGATAAATAAGCTTAGTGCAAGTGCGACCCCAACCAATGGAATAATCACGGTCAGTGCAGCTAATGGCCAATAAGCGCGTTGATGTGTTTCTTTACAAATGGCACGTATGGTTGTAACTACATAGCCATTGTGTGGCAGGCTATCTAATGCACCAGAACTAATAGCAACCACTCGATGTAATTGCTCTGGATTAACCCCCATGTCCAAATATCCAGGAGCCACAAGGGGTAATGCAATCGCTTGTCCGCCGGATGCAGACCCCGTTAATCCAGCAATGACGCTCACGGCAACAGCAGCCCCCACCAGCTCATTACCTGGCATATGAGTCATAGCGTCAACAGCAGCAATAAACGCCGGTGATACTTTAGCTACTGCGCCAAACCCGACTACAGCAGCAGTGTTACCTATTGCCACTAATGCACCAGTTGTACCCATATTGATAGCATTTGCCATGTTATGAAAATACTTATAATTAATGACCACAATACTTAAAACACCGCCAAGCAACGCCACAATTAGCGCGGTTTGCTGTAAAACATCATGCAACATAAATGATAAGAGTAGCACCACCAGCAAAGGAATTACGCCGGTGATTGGGTGGGGGCGTTCACGCTCTAAAATAACCGGATCATCGTCTCTGGCATCAAAGCGTTCACCTTTGGCAACCGCCTTTTTAATCATTTTATTTAGCCAAAAGTAGCCGACTGTCGCCATAAAAATGGCCACCACTAAGCTTACCTCCCATGCAGCATAAGGTGAGGTACCTAAATGCTTTACCGGGATCCAATTTTGAATTTCAGGCGAGCCCGCAGAGGTCATAGTGAATGTCACTGAGCCAAACGCTAATGTTGCGGGTATAAAGCGCCGCGGCAAATCGGCGTCTTTAAATAAACTGAGCGCCATCGGGTAAACCGAAAACGCCACAATAAATACACTGACTCCGCCATAAGTCAGCACGGCACAAGCAATCACCACAGCCAGTACCGCATGTTTCATGCCTAGTTTGCCAACAATGTAACTGGCTACGCTGTCTGCTGCGCCTGTATCTTCCATAAATTTACCGAACAACGAGCCCAGTAAAAACATAAAAAACCATGCACTTAAAAACCCAGCAAAGCCATCCATATACGCGTTAATAAAGTTACTGTCGGCAGTCACTGGGAATATAGCCATCCCGCTAGTTAACGCGACCAACAGCGCACAGATTGGCGCGGCAATAAATAAATTGACCCCACGCAAAGTTAAAATTATCAGCAGTATTAAACCGCCTAACAGCCCTATCATGCTCAGCATAGACATTCCTATAATTATTGTTATTACCCAGATGAGGTGACATCGCAGTAAGTACCTTTAAGTGTTACGGTTAATATTAAATAAAGACATAACACTAAGGTACTACACGCTTTAAATTTGGCTTAAAACCAATATAAGTCAAGGTGTTAAAAACATATAGCACTATGGTACTAATTCATTTTTTAACACTATCTTCTACAGTGAATACAGGTGACATGAGCAAAAACATAATTAACTAATAACAACAGGAACACACCATGATAAAGCTCAAACAAAGTATCACACCGGTCACATTAGCCGTTTCACTCGCCTTATTTAGTGCCAACAGCATCAGTGCTGAACAAGCCGTAGTCGCCAAAAAAGGTGAATTAGAACGCATTGAAGTAACCGCTCGTAAAACCGTTGAAAACTTACAAGAAGTTCCGGTCGCCGTGACTTCAATCGGTGCACAAGAATTAGCAGAAAACGGCATTAGCGTGATGACCGAGGTACAGCAGTTTTCGCCCAACACCACGCTACAATCAAGCCGAGGTACTAACTCTACCATCACTGCGTTTATTCGCGGTGTAGGTCAACAAGACCCGCTTTGGGGTTATGAACCCGGTGTAGGTATTTACATTGATGACGTATATATCGCCCGCCCGCAAGGTGCCGTACTCGACTTATTAGATGTACAACAAATTGAAGTGTTACGCGGTCCGCAAGGTACCCTGTATGGCAAAAACACCATTGGTGGTGCAGTAAAATATGTCACCAAAGAAATGAGCGGTGATGCAACGCTAAATATTCAAGGCACCGTAGGCAGCTACAGTCAAAAAGATTTAAAAGTCACTGGTCAACTGCCGCTTATTGATGAAAAACTCTATGTGGGTTTTGGTTTTGCCACACTCAATAGAGATGGCTATGGTGAATTTTTAACGTCAGCGCTTGATAATCAAGACCGCGAAAACTACAACAAAAATGTTACCGCTGCACGGGTTACGCTAGAGTACACCCCAACCGATGACTTATTCTTTCGCTTCGCGTGGGATAAAACCGATGATGACTCTAACGCCAAAGGCGGGTATCGCTTACTTCCAAGCATATTAACGAATGCACCTGTGCCAGATAGCGTGTATGACTCTTATACTAGTTTACCTACATGGAACAAAGTAGAGCTTGAAGGTATGAGCTTAACTGCTCGCTGGGATATGAGTGCAAACACCAGTATTAAATACGTTGCAGCAACAAGAGAAAGCTATTCACCAACCAATATCGACTTTGATAATACCTCTTTGCCTATTTTTGATGTTCCAGCCATTTATGACGATGAACAAACCACTCACGAGTTACAATTAAATCATAGCGGTGATAACTATAAGCTGGTATCAGGGCTTTATTATTATGATGGTGAGTCATGTGGGCAGTTTGAAGCTGTACTGGGTGTGCTTGGTCAAAGCTTAGGGGCGCCAGGCCTTACCCGTGAAGTGAGTGGCTGTAGTAACTCAACTAGTAAAGCAGCATACATACAAGGAAGCTATGACTTTGATGATAAATGGTCAATGACCCTTGGCGCGCGCTATACCAAAGACAGCAAAGAAGCGATTGTAAATAATGGTCTTATTTTTGACATTGTTTACCCTGAATCAGGCTGGGTTCCGGGCTATGTTCGCCCTGAGGGACAATTAGTGCCTACTGTACTTGATGACAGTGAAGACTGGTCACGTTTTACGCCTCGTGCCGGTGTGGAATACCAATACAATAACGACATTATGTTTTTTGCTAGTTACTCACAAGGCTTTAAATCGGGCACATTTAACCCGCGCGCAAGTGGTCCAGAAAAAGCTGCAAATCCTGAAATTGTTGACTCATTCGAGTTAGGTATGAAAAGCGAATGGAATGATAATTTACGCGCAAACTTAACCGTCTTCACACTTGATCATAAAGACCGCCAGTATATTTCGGTATTACCCGGTGACAGTGCTGCCGATTTAAACCAGCGTTTAGGCAATATTGGCGAATCTAAGTCTGATGGCGTTGAATTAGAACTTAGCTATGTTGCAAGCGATGCCCTAACCTTTGACGCGTCAATTGGTTACATCGACAGTAGTTTTGAAAACGTGATTGATACCAATCCAGATACCGGTGAAATATTTGATAAATCAGACCGTTTTAGTGTTTCAAACACCCCAGATCTAACTTTCAACTTGAGCGCTACTTATCGTTTATACACAGAAATGGGCGACTTCGTTATGAACGGTAATTACTATCACCGTGGTGATTACGCACTGTTCGAAGAAGACAGCTTACTGACTCAAGATGCCTACGGTATTCTCAATATGGGCGTAACGTGGTACAGCACTGATGGCCATTGGACCGCAGGTATTTATGGTAAAAACCTAACCGATGAAGAATACATGATTGGCGGTTACCAGTTCGTAGCTCCTGATCCTTCAGATCCAACTAATATCAGCAAATATACGCCAGGCCTTGGTGGCGATAATACCTTAATTGGTTATTACGGCGACCCTCGCACAATATCACTCACTGTGGGCTATCGTTTTTAAAATTTAATATCACTAGGGCCTGTTGACCTTTGCGAATTGAAATTTGTTCAAACTAGGGGCTGTTTTAATCGCGGCGCGAGGTTTGTAACCTAGTGGGCTAAGTAAAAACCGAGCAACAAAGAGTAAATCGCCCCTCGGAAGAACCCGAAGGGCAGCGCCTGTTTGGCATTGATGCTGCGTTATCGCCTATTTATGTGGAGTAACCACATGACATAGGCTCTACCTTGCCTAAATATCAAACAGACTGCTGCAAATTCAACCTTGAAAGGTGAACAGGCCCTAGGGTTTGTCTGTTTATCCCCACAGACAAACCTTGTTTCACATCACAAAATCACATATAACTTAATGCATTGGAGACTATTTGAAATGGCTTGTGCTGTGAATACCATAATTGCTGATGACCATCCTTTATTCAGAAGTGCGCTACGTCAAGCGGCAGCGACTTCTGTACCAGAACAATATATAAAAGAAACCAGTGATATCGACGGGTTATTTAGTTTATTAAAATCGCACCCTGAGATAGAGCTGATATTTTTAGATTTAACCATTCCAGGCGCCAATGGTTTACAAGCGCTCTCGCAACTAAGAAATCAATACCCTGATATATTAATTATTATGGTATCGGCTAATGAAACCCCCACGATTATAAAGCAAGCCATGAGCTTAGGTGCTGCTGGGTATATTCCAAAGTCATCATCCCTTGATGTGATCAGTGAAGCCATTGAACATGTACTTAATGGCGACTCTTGGTTGCCACCAGATGTTGATTTAACTGATGTAATCGTTAACGACGAGCAAAGTAGCTTTGCCCGCAACCTTGAAAAACTCACACCACAGCAATACCGTGTACTCGCTATGATTGCTGATGGACTACTCAATAAACAAATTGCCTTTGAAATGTCGATTCAAGAAACCACCATAAAACAACATGTCTCGGCCATTTTGCGTAAACTCAATGTGTATAACCGCACCCAAGCAGGCATTTTATTTAACCAGTTATCACAAGTGGGTAAATTAGAAACCAGTTAAAAAAGTTTTTAATCAGCTTTGAATTAAGTAAGCCGCTTTATCATTCGCTTTAAAGCAGGCGCTTTAAGCGGTTTATAAAGTAACGGATAGCCAGCATCAAGCACACGCTCACGAATTTGCTCATCATGGTTTGCAGTATTAACAATGGCGGGCAATGTCATTAGTCCTGCTTGTTCAATGACCTCCAGTCCCGTTACACCATCATCCAACTGATAATCAACAATCAGTAACTGTGGCAGCTCATGCGCTGCTTTTAGTTGCTCAAGCTCTATTAAGTTAGTGGCGGTAGCAATTTCACAGCCCCAGTTTTCAAGCAATTGTTTAAGTGCTTCAAGTACATTGCGATCGTTATCTACAAGCCAAATAGTTAACAGGCCCAGCTCTGTTTCAAGATTAGCAGTTCGGTTTGGCTCGGGCTGAGTTTTTAAACTAGGAGTACATGGCATGGTCAATGTAAATTGCGTGCCTTTATTTAGTTGCGACCCCATTACTAACGGGATCCCGAGTAAGTCACAAATTCGTTTGGTGATCGACAACCCTAAACCAAGCCCTTCAGCATTGGGTTTCTCACCTAATTGCTTAAATTCCTGATAAATACTGTGTTGATCCTTGGTGGCAATACCAATGCCCGTATCTTCAATAATAAACGATAGCTGTTGTTGATCTTCAAGCAGCACTTTTAAGCGCACTTCACCGTACTCGGTGTAGCGAATCGCATTACTTAATAAATTTCGTAGTACACGTTTAAGCAAGGCTTTGTCAGTGTGAATTCGCGCTTCACACGATTCAACAACAAAGCTGAGACCTTTTTCTTGAGCAAGCGCTAAGTAATCATTACGCAATGGCTCTATTAAACTACTCACATTAAACTCCGTTAGCTGCACTTTAAACGAGCCTGAGTCGAGTTTGGTTAGCTCCAAAATACTTGAAAGTAACTCTTCTGCACTGCCTAATGAATTTTTAATATTCATGGCTAGCTCTTTAAGCTCTGTATCTTGGGCTTTTTCGTTCATTAGTGAGCAAAACAAACTTGCTGCATTAAACGGTTGTAATAAATCATGACTCGCCGCAGCAAAAAAACGTGTTTTACTTACTGTGGCTTGCTCAGCTTGCTGCTTTGCCTTAGAAAGCGCATGGTTTGCTTGGGTTAGTGCAGCAGTGCGTGTTGCCACTTTTTCTTCAAGGCTAACATTCGCTTCGGTGAGTGCTTTTTGTTGTTTAACAAACTCACTAATATCTGTGTAAGTTGTTACAAACCCGCCACCAGGCAAGGGGTTACCTTGCATTTCAAAAACCCGCCCATCGTTATGAGCACGCTGATATTTATAAGCACTGCCTTGCTTTAAATAAGCTAAACGCTTATCAACCTCAGTATTAATATTTTCACCACGAAATAAGCCACGTTCAGCGTTAAAGCGAATAATATCGGCAACGGGTCGACCTATATATAAAGCACTATCAGGGTAATTAAACATGTGCTTGTAGCCCTGATTCCAAGCCACTAAACGCAGTTCACTATCAACTACGCTAATACCTTGCTGAATATTTTCGATTGTAGATTGTAGTAAGTCGCGGTTAAATTTGAGCACTTGGCTAGCTTCATCAACAAACTCGGCGACTTGCTCTAGAGGCTGACGCTGCTCACTTTTCGCTACATCTAAAATTAACCGTGCTGATGCACCACCAATAACCGCTGACATTTCACGCTCAACTAATAGCTCAAGATCAGCATTAGCGACACGTTTCCATAGGCTTTTGTCATGCGGGAAATACTGCTGCACTAAAGACTGGCTCGCGTCTTTTTCTGCAAAACGCTGTAATAATGCCCCTAGGTCTTCATAATTGAGTGGCTGCAATGTGGTGTTTAATCGCGAGTCGTTTAATTGAGATATAAACTTATTACTTTGTAGCCGCTCAGCCAAGGTGGCTTGGCTAAATAGTGGCACAAGCAAATACACTAACGTATTGACTCCTAAAGACAATAGTAATGATTGGCTAATACTTTCTAAACCCAATGAAAACAAATCGGTGGGAGCTAACCACGTAATGTGCCACGGCCCTTCAACTAACCAACTGCTTTGGCTACCTAAGCCACTGGCCAAGTTCGGCAGTAACAAAGTGTACCCCCAAATAACAAAGCCGCTTAAAATCCCAAGCTGAGCACCGCGACATGATGCGTGTCGCCACCACAAACCAATAATCATCGCAGGGGCAAATTGTGCCACCAAGGTAAACGACATTAACCCAACACTGGCTAGCGTGGTGGTTTCTGCAAGCACTCTATGAGTGAAATAGCTTAGTAATAATATCAGCACAATCACTATTTTACGCGCATGCAGCAAGTGGTTTTTATCTAGTCCTCGACTACTAGACGTTAACTGTGAGCGACGCAAAATAAACTGATTAATAAAATCATTAGTGATCATCACTGACAATACAATTGACGAAACAATCACCATACTGGTAGCCGCCGAAAAGCCACCTAAAAAGGCAAGCAAGGTAACCCCGCCATTATCTGCCGCCATTGGCAACGCTAATACAAAGGTATCTTGACCTACACTATTGTCGTTAAAGTAAACCAACCCCGCATAAGCAATGGGTAATATAAATATGTTAATGGCTAATAAATAAAGCGGAAATAACCAACGAGCGGTAACCAGCTCATTATTATTGTTATTTTCAATAAAGCTCATATGGAACTGGCGCGGCAAGCATAGCGTTGCCAGTACCCCTAAAAAAGTATGGGCAACATATACATATGCAGGGCTTTGAGTTGCCGCAACTTGATTGGGTATATTTAGCGCTACTGCTTGCTCGTAAAGTGCTACTGGGCTATCAAATAAAGCAAAACAGACATATAAACCAACCCCAATAAAAGCCAGTAACTTTACTATTGATTCAAAGGCAATACTGGCGATTAGCCCAGGATTATGCTCGCTGGGTTTAAGCCTTCTGGCACCAAATAAAATCGCAAATAAAGCCAGCAATAAAGTGATGTAAAACGTACTATCAGCCCACACTTGGTTACTTTGAGTGGGGGCTCGGTCGGTGAGTAAATTAATACTTTGTGCGGTCGCACTAAGTTGTAAAGAAATATACGGTACAATTGCTATCACTGAAATAA
Source organism: Pseudoalteromonas sp. SK18 (assembly GCF_001974855.1). Classification (GTDB taxonomy): domain Bacteria; phylum Pseudomonadota; class Gammaproteobacteria; order Enterobacterales; family Alteromonadaceae; genus Pseudoalteromonas. The sequence goes on from NZ_MTQB01000015.1 coordinate 44,141, forward strand.
GTGAGATCAGCCCTGACAGACTTGACGACTGACCATATCGCGTAGCAATAAAATCAGCCAATGACGTGAGTTTTTGTTGTCGACAAATATGTGCGATACGGCAATATAATTGCCAACCAAAAATAAATAATATAATAGTACCCGCATAGGTTGGCGCTAACCACCAACCATTACTTGCGGCTTGCGCGGTAGTGCCATAAAAAGCCCATGAGGTGCAATATACACCCAATGATAGGCCATAAATCATGCCCTTAAATGGCAACACCTTACGCCTATCGGCCCAGCCCGCAACTGCAAATAATATCCCTAGATACACCACAGCAATAAGGCTAATAAACCAAATTGAAAACATATTTTTGTTCTTGTTATTATTTTTATAATACTTAACTTAGCATAAGCGGATGTGTAGCAAAAAGCAGCCCTTACTTTAGTGCTATAAATGAACAAAAAGATAAAATGAGAATTATTTGCATTTAGCTGTTGACAGTTCTTTAAATCTAACTGATAATCACTATCAACAAGACGAAGCATACTTCTTGTGACGGAAAAGTTCATTTGTTTCTCGACCCTGAAACAACGTGTGGCGCACGTTAACAGCTATGGAAACCTGTTATAAACCACAACGCCCCTTGCTGTTTATGACCTGTTTCCGCCCTACTCATTTACTTGCTACATTGCTCATATCGGTGACGGTAGATATGAAACTAAAAAAGCCCTTACGGGCTTTTTTTATGTCTGTAATTTAATGCGTAAGGTTTTAACCTACGCTTTAAAAATTAACGGCGGTTTTTTCGTGCACGTGCTCGGCGTTGTTTTTTCTCTTCTTCTTTGGCTTGCTTTTTCGCCTCTGCTGCCGCGCGCAATCCAGCTACCATTATTTCTTCTTCTTCACGCATGGCAGGTGTTTCCATGGTAATACGACCAATAATGCCATCTCGTAATTCATTAATTAGAATTTCTGACATTTTATACGTATCGATTTGGTTACCACCGCGAATACAGCCGCGCTTTTTACCCGCCATTTCAACAAACTCCCAATCGCTTTCTGGCAGTTCATCTAATTTATAGCGCGCTTTTAAAAGCTCAGGATAAGCATGCAATAAATACTCAGCGGTGTAACTTGCCACTTCTTCGTACTCAATCGCGGTATCACGTATCGCACCGGTTGCGCCTAAACGATAACCTGAATTTTCGTTCTCTACTTTTGGCCACAGCATCCCAGGCGTATCATAAAGCATAATGCCATCATCAAGTTTAATACGTTGCTGCGCCTTAGTCACAGCTGGCTCGTTACCGGTTTTAGCCACTATACGTCCAGCAAGCACATTAATGAGCGTAGATTTACCTACGTTAGGAATCCCCATGATCATGGCTTTAATTTGCTTATCAGCACCGACTTTGTGCGGCACTAACTTTTTACACAGCTCATTAATACGATGCACTTCTGCCGCTTTATCGTTACCGAATGCAATGGCTTTTACACCGTTTTCTTGCTCAAAATAGTCTTTCCACGTTTGCGTCATTTTAGGATCGGCTAAATCGGCTTTATTGAGAATTTTGATGACCGGCTTACCTTCGCGTAAGGTAGCCACCATCGGGTTTTCGCTACTGTAAGGAATGCGCGCATCTAGCACTTCAATGATCACATCCATTTGTGGCATTATTTCTTTAATTTCATTTCGGGCTTTATTCATGTGCCCAGGGAACCACTGGATAGCCATTTTTAACTCCTAACATATAATTTGTAGCTATTTTAACTGGCAATTCATTTAATTGCGCTATACTGGCGCAAATTTTTTCAGATTAGATATTATGGCTCTCAAATCTACCATTATTAAAGCGCAATTATCGCTTAGCGATATGGACCGTCACGTATACCAAGATTTTAATTTAACCTTGGCACAACACCCATCAGAAACTGAGCAGCGTTTGATGATCCGCTTACTGGCGTTTGCACTTAATAGCTGTGATGGATTAGAGTTTACTAAAGGTTTATGTGCTGATGATGAGCCGGAGCTTTGGCATATTAATTACAGCGAAGAAATAGAGCTGTGGATTGAGCTGGGGCTGCCTGATGAAAAGCGTCTTAAAAAAGCCTGTAACAAAGCGAAAAAAGTAATCTTATATACCTATGGCGAGAATAACCAAGCTATTTGGTGGCAAAAGCATCAGCCTAAATTGTACGAGTTTAAAAACTTAAGTATTTTTAGTCTTGATTATGCAGCTACTCAGCTATTAGCTGCATTGGTTGATCGTAATATTAAATTGGCTATTACCATTCAAGATGGTGAAGTTTGGGTTAATACCGACACCACCAATATTGAAATAAAACCTCAACAATTAATGTAATTAGAATAGGTTATACCAATTGCATTAAATTAGTTATCCATTATAGCGACAAAGAAATAAGTAGATAACAAGGCGAAAATGATGACATATAGTTGCTCTATATAAATAATTTTTAACGCAGGTAGCGGATTATTTAATTCGCTAGAATGATCATGTTTTTAATAAAATTGGTATTAGGGGGCGTATGAAAGTTAAACACGTGATTGTTTTACATGGCTTGTATATGTCTGGCTTGGTAATGCGCCCGCTATGCTCACGCTTGGAAGAGTCGGGGGTTAAAGTTTTAAATCTAACCTACAATACCCGAGACCCTAATCGAGATGCTATTTTTGCGCAAATAGATGAGTTTATTGGTGGTGAACCATCCGCTTTAGTTTGCCACTCTATGGGAGGCTTAGTTGCTCGCGCCTACTTAGAAGCAAACTCAGCACCAAGTCATCATGTTGAAAAGGTGATCACCTTAGGTACGCCACACACTGGCAGCCATATTGCTGAGAAAATGCAACAAAAAGGGTTTGAGCTATTATTAAAAAATAGCGTTGAGTTTTTACTGTCTAAAAATGGTGATTGGCCTTTTAAAGCCAAGCTATACAGTATTGCCGGCGACTTACCGATAGGTTTAATGCCACTCATTGTTAAAGGTAGCCGCTCTGATGGCACCGTACTACTAGATGAAACCAAACTAAAAGGTATGGCTGAACACAAGGTGTTTCATTTAAGCCATACCAGTATGATTTACTCTCGCCAAGTCGTTAATTATATTCTTGAGCGCTTGAACGAAGACATTTAATCCTCGGCAGCAGCGGCCACTTTGTAGCTAATCAAAAATATAATACCTAGCACCAAAGGCATTGGTGCAGCGATATAACCAAAGGCGTCAGAGTTTGCAAAGCTCGCACCCGCTAAGTGTGCCACTAGCCCTAATACAAACCCTACTAAAGCAATACCAATAACGATGAGTTCAGCTTTATTCTCTTTACGTGTTTTAGCTTCCATTATTTCTCTCCGCATCTAATCAAGTAGCCCCTTAACTTAATAAAGTGCTCTCTATCAAGTTGGGTTATATTGATTATGCGCTTTACCTATGCGCGTTTTTTGACCTAAATCAATAAATAAAATAAGTCTGTGCTGCGCCTGTCAAAAGCTTGTTTTAGATCATATTTTGTACTCACAAAATAAACAATTTCGCTGCTCAAGGTAGTATTTTTATAAACACAACCCATATCTATGAAATGGCGTTAGTTAATTTATTTATAAAATCACAGATACGCTGATAGCTTTTAGCTATGGCATCAATATGTATAAACGATTTTATTCATAGACAATTATGAGCAATACTTATTTCATTGAACAATGTGTGAAATATTCATAAAACGGTTATTTAAGGAGCAAAGTATGTCGCAAGTAAATGCAATTGGTTTAAACAGTACAAAAAGTGAAGATATTATTAAGTCACTGAATACGCTTTTAAGCAGCTATCAAATTCAATATATGAACGCGCGTGGTTTTCACTGGAACATTAAAGGCCGAAACTTTTTTGAATTACACTTAAAGTTTGAAGAAATTTATAACTTACTATTGTTAAAAGTCGATGAAATCGCAGAACGTATTTTAACGCTTGATGGTGCACCGCTGCATGCGTTTTCAGATTACTTAGAAATAAGTAAAATTAAAGAAGCAAAAGGGATCAGCGATGGCGTAACAGCAGTAGAGAATTTACTGGCAGGATACAGCAGCTTAATCAAAATGCAGCGCGATATTCTTGCACAAGCCGCTGAAGCGGATGATGAAGGTACCGCGTCATTAATGAGTGATTATATTAAAGAACAAGAAAAGCTAGTGTGGATGCTAAAAGCCTACCTAGATTAAGTTATTTTAAAAATAGAAAGCCTCAGTCATTACTGAGGCTTTTTTGTCACTGTACTATTACTATGACAATGCGATAAAAAAGGCCATTTCTAGTGCTTTTTCTTCTAAGCTTTTGAAGCGCCCAGATGCACCACCATGCCCTGCATCCATATCGGTTTTAAACACTAAAATATTATCATCGGTTTTATATTCACGCATTTTAGCCACCCACTTCATTGGCTCCCAATATTGTACTTGCGAGTCATGCAAGCCGGTTGTTACCAATATATTGGGGTAGTGTTGTGCACTAATATTGTCATACGGTGAGTACGCTTTAATAATATCGTAAAAATCAGGGTCATTTGGATTACCCCATTCGTCATACTCATTTGTTGTAAGCGGTATGCTTTCATCCAACATAGTGGTGAGCACATCTAAAAATGGCACATGGCAACCCATAGCGCAGTAGAGTTCGGGTGCTTGGTTTGCTACGGCTCCCATTAATAAACCACCCGCGCTGCCTCCCGATGCAAATACTTTATTTTTATCTGCATAACCTTGTTCGGTAAGTGATTTGGTTATATCTATAAAGTCATTAAAGCTATTTTGTTTATGCTGCTTTTTACCGTGTTCGTACCATGAACGCCCTAGCATTTCGCTACCACGCACATGCGCAATTGCATAAACAAAACCACGGTCGAGTAAGCTAAGTGACGTACTCGAAAAGCTTGGATCTATGGTGATACCATACGCGCCATAACCATATTGAAACAACGGATTTGAGCCATCTTTTTTAAAGCTATCTTTACGATATACCAACGACACCGGCACTTTTACCCCATCTCGAGCGCTGACCATAAGTCGCTCTGACTGGTAGTCTCCTGCGTTAAAATCACCGAGTACTTTTTGTTGTTTAAGTAAGGTTTTTTCGCCTGTGGTTAAATCAACATTATAGAGCGAACCTGGCGTTGTTAAGCTTGAATAGTAAATGCGCGCATGAGCTACATTTGGTTCTGGGTTCATGGCAATAGCAGCGTAATAGCAAGGATCATCAAACTCAAGGTTCATTCGCTCAGCGCTTTTATTAACCACAACAAAGCGGGCTTGCCCTTGTTCGCGCTCGCTAAGCACTAAAAAGTCGTTAAATAGTTCAACGCCTTCTAATAATACATTTTCACGGTGAGGGGTATGTGTTTGCCACTGGCTTTTATCCGCTATGGTATCGCTTGTCGCAATCATTAGTCGGAAGTTTTTAGCCTGCCAGTTAGTCACTATATAAAAAGTATCACCAAGCTTATCGATATCAAATTCATGCCCCTCTTCACGCGGCATTAAAGCAGTAAACTCGCCTTGAGGCTGATTGGCATCAAGTATCCACATGTCGTTAGTTTCTGTACTCGCTAAATCAATAATAATTAAGCTTTCATCACGACTTTTACCTAAGCCCATAAAAAAGCTGCTGTCTTGCTCTTCGTATACCAGCACATCTTGGTGTTGCTCAGTCCCTAGCTCATGTCTAAAAACTTGATAACCTAATAAGGTTTTTAAATCCTTTTTTACATAAAATACGGTTTTATTGTCGTTCGCCCAAACAACTTGCCCCTCGGTAATCTCGAGTACATCGTCGAGCATTTTATTGCTGCTTAAATCTTTAAATCGAACTGTGTAAATACGTCTGCCGTCAGTATCTTCAGAATATGCCATTAATTGCTCATTGGGACTCAGCGCCACTTCCCCTAGCTCATAAAACTCATAGCCGTTGGCAAGTTCATTCACATCAAGTAGTAACGCTTTATTAGCCATTGCCATACTGCTACTGCGATAATGGCGTGCATATTCATCATCTCCGCGAACCTCTGAGTGATACCAATACTGGCCATCTTTGACCGGTACGGTGTTGTCGTCTTTTACAATACGCCCCTTAAGCTCCTCAAATAGTGTATTTTGTAATGGCTTAATGGCGGCTAATTGCTCATCACAATAGGCGTTTTCTTGTGCTAAATGCGCGAGTATTTCGGCATTTTGTCGTTCATCATCACGCATCCAATAATAATCATCACTGCGTGTTTTTGCGTGAGTAGTAAGCGCATGAGGTTGCTTTTTAGCAATAGGAAAATTAGGCAATAAGCTTAAAGAATAATCAGAAGAATACACAAAAAAACCGCTTAAAAAATAACAATGGCGGCCAGTTTATCATAAAAATAAAAAAGCCCACTCATAGTTGAGTGGGCTAAAGCGGTATAAATTCGATAACTAAAAACTACGTGAATTTTATTGTTGTCGTTATACCTAAGGGAAGTTGATTTACTGTATTTGCTGCCAAGCCATAGTCCAGCTTTCGCCAACGCCAGGCTCAAACATAGTGTTATGCTCATCTACACGGCAAAACTCGCTAAATGGCCATGCCTTACACTGGTATATATGCCCCGTTTTAGGCTGTAGTACTTTGGTGCCTGCACTATACATATCGCCATTTTGAGGATAAATTGCATCGTATCCAAGGCTATTTACAGCAATTAATTTTTTATTTTTTTCAGCGCGATTAAAATGAACCACCGCGCTACAAATACCACTACTTTCAAGCGCAAATATTTTATTATGCCTATAAGCGACTACTAATCCTTGCTCTGTCATTCTGCCAGCGCACACCAGCGGAATATGCATATTAATATGCTCAACCACCAGCAAGCTCCAAGCATGGGGTTCACCCTGCTCTGGGGAGAGTATTTCATATTCAAACGCTAGCTGAGATAATTCACCATGCTCATCGTAAAAGCTCACACTAACCGTATCACCAACAAATAGCTGGCTATACTGATCGAGCCCAAGACAACCAATAGTTAACCATTCTCCACACGTTAATGATGAATGTATAAACACTGCAACACCTTAAAGAGTCAAACGTCGCCCATATCATATGGCTTACAACAGGCACACTAGCTCGAAGGCTAATATGCATTAACTAAAGTATTAGGTTAAAAACCATTGTGTAATACCAATACCGACTGATTGTAATTCGCAATGTTGCAATAATCAAACAAAAGAATGTAACCAGAATTTAAAAGCAGTACTTAAGTTTATATTCATAAAAATAACACAAAAAAGCCAACCGCTTTAATGGTTGGCTTTTTTATTCAGCTGGATGCCTTGTCCTGACATGTGTTTACACATTTAGGACGGGACAGGGTGATATATAATGCTAACTCACACTCACCTTTTTACTTGTAAATGGGCGTTTAAACAGCGCCCCTATGTCAGTTAAAATAATGTACAGGCACGGCACCAAAATAAGGGTGATCAGTGTTGCAAACATAACCGCAAAACCAAGTGCTACCGCCATCGGTATTACAAATTTAGCTTGTAAACTGGTTTCAAACATAATCGGTAATACGCCAGCAAAGGTAGTTATTGAGGTAAGTAGTATGGGTCTAAAGCGGGCGCAGCCAGCCTCAATAACGGCATCTTTTATACTAATACCCGCGCGACGCGCCTGATTAATAAAATCAGTCATTACTAATGAGTCATTAATAACAACCCCTGCAGCAGCAATTAAACCAAAGCCCGACATTAAGCTAATATCTAAGCCAAACCAAAAATGCCCCCATATTGCACCCGTTAAACTAAATGGAATAACCGACATTACAATTAAAGGCTGCGAGTAACTTTTTAGTGGCACTGCCAACAAAATGTAAACCAAAATCATCCCGCCAGCAAAAAATAGCAATTGCTCATTAGCTTGCGCTTGCTGTTCCTCAATGGCACCACCTAGTTCTGACTTAACACTAGGGTATTCATCTTGTAGTTGTGGCAATAGGTTTTCTTTTACTTGCTTAACCACTTCACCCGGCTCAATTACTTCTTCATCTATATTGCCGTAAACATACACAGTACGATAACCACCTTCACGACGAATATAACTGATACCCGGTGTTTCTGTTAGTTCAACCACATCGCCCAACAACACTTCTCGACCTTGTGGCGTAGTAACAACTGCATGTTTAAGTGACGAGAACGCTTCACGCGTAAGCTTAGGATAACGCACCATCACTCGCACTTCTTCACCGCGGCGAATAACGCGCTGTGCTTCGCCACCGTAAAAGCTTGCCCCCACCTGGTTAGCAATTGATGCCAAGTCTAATCCTAGGTCATAGGCAACTGGCTTTAAGCTCATTTGTACTTCTTTGCTAGCAGGATCAATCGTTGAACTGATATCAAATAAGCCTTCTTGCTGCTGCAATAGTTGAATAAAGCGACGCCCGGCTTCATTGAGGGTATCTATATCAGAACCAAACAATAGGTAACCAAATTCGCCGTTACCGCCGCCACCTCCACCGCCAACATCATCTTGTATAGTTAACGACTTAACCCCCGCGATATTAGGCATCGCTTCACGCCAGCGGCGCGACAGCTCAAAGGCATTATATGGACGTAAATCTTCGTCAACCAATGGCGCTAAAATTTGCGCTTCGGTTCGACCTTGGTTAAATACCAATACATCACGCACCATTTTATGGCCATCTTCACGCGCTGTTTGTTTATCAACCTCAAGTACCATAGCTTCTATTTGGCGTATCGCGTTAATGGTTTGGATGTCTGATACATTATCATTCATTTCAACATTAATTTGCGGGAAGTCATGCGGCACTTTAGGTGACGGGATCATTCTTACCTGATTAGACGAGATTAACGCAAAAGTAAAAATTAACAGCGCAATAAAGCTAAATAACACCGTCCAGCGCCATTTGATACAATTAATAATAAACTGCCTATAAGGCCCATTTACAAAGCCAAAAAAGCGCTTATTAAAACGTGCTCGCCAGCCATTAGGGTTTATAGGTGAAAAGTGAGTATGCGCAATATGCGCTGGTAGTATTAGCTTAGATTCTATTAAGCTAAATATTAAACATAAAATAACTACCACTGAAATACCATAAAAGAAGGCACTTTCAGGTCCACTTGAAAGTGTAAATGGCGCAAATACCGCAATGGTTGTGAGTACTCCGAAGGTCGCCGGGGTGGCAACTCGTTTTGCGCCATTCACTACATTAACAACACCGCCGCCTTTTTTCTCTATTTCGGTGTAGGCACTTTCACCTATGACTATGGCGTCGTCCACCACAATTCCCAGTACCATAATAAAGGCAAACAAAGACACAATATTAATCGTGATGCCAAATAATGGCATCAACATCATCGCCCCTAAAAAACATACCGGTAAACCAATCATTACCCACAGTGCCAGCTTAAAACGTAAAAATAATGAAAGCATAATGGCAACTAAAATAGCCCCTTGAAACAAGTTAGCTTTCATCATATCTAAGCGTGCATTAAGGTAGTATGTCATGTCCATTAATGGCTCTAAACGCACACCCAATGGTAGCTCTTTATTTTTTTGGTCCATGTAGGCTTTAACAGAATCGGCCACCGGAATAATATTTTGCTCTTCGGTGGCTTTAACCGATAAATAAACCGCATTTTCGCCGTTAAATTTAAAGTAGCGCTCACCTTCAACAAACTGATCTTTAATAATCGCAATATCTTGTAGCAACACCTTGGCACCATTGGCGCCAATTTTTACCGGAATTTGCCTAAACTCTTCACCAGAATAAAACTGATTTTCTACTCGCACTGAAATAACGCCAGCATCAGTTTTTAATTGTCCGGCTGAAAAGTTAGCCGAATAGCGGCGTACTGCATTCGCTACATCAGAGAGTGTTAAGTTATATTGGCGCAGCGTGTCAGGTTCTATTTCTATGGCAATTTCATCCAGTGGCACATCGTTAACCACTAAGGACACATTCGATAACTGTAATAGCTCATCTTCAATTTGATTAGCTATTGGCTTAAGTTCAGTCAGTGGTAAATCGGCAACGAGCGTCATACCAATTACATCTTGACGAAACTCTATTTGGCTAATGGTGACCGGTTCCATTCCCGCTGGAAAGGTGGCAATACCATCAACACGCAGTTTAACCTTATCGAGGACATCGGTAAGTTCTGCGTCGGTATTAATTTCAAGGGTGGCAGAACCGCCATTACGAAATGCGCGATACACCCCTTTTTTAATTTCGGTAATATCTTTTAACGACTCTTCAACTTTTATTAAGATACTTTCTTCAATTTCTTGAGGCGATGCCCCTGGGTAGTTTGCATTCACCGTAATATAGTTAACTTCTATATTCGGGAACATTTGTCGCTGAATCGTAAAGTAGCTAATAATCCCCATTACAATGATAAAAAACATCATCAAATTAGCAGCTACAGAGTTGTTAGCAAAATAAGCAATTAACCCTGTTTGTTTGGTTGTATTGGGTAGTTCTGTGCTATTCATAACTCATGCTACCTTTATAGTTTTTCTGTTGATGTGCGCTCTGCAGCATCTTCTGATTCAGTAAGCCCTGCTATTTTTACCGCCATCCCTTTTTGTGGGTATTCAGGTAAAGTAACAACAAGCTGATCGTCTGCCTCTAAACCATCACTAATATAGAAGTACTCACCTTCTTCGCGAATTACTTTTACCTTACGTGGTTCTAACTGCTGCTCATCATTAACTATCCACACGGTTTGGTTATTTACGAGCTCTTGCGGTAAACGATAGATATTATTGAGCATAGTACCGGCAAAATTTACTTGTACATAAGTACCAAACTTAATTGCAGGCTGCTGATTTACAAGTCCATAAGGGTCTTCAATTCTAACCACTAGGCTGCTCATACGAGTGGCGTTATCTACAATCCCTAAATCGCGGTCTATCACGGCTTGGCGAGTAAACCCATTTAACCCTGTTTTAATAACCGTTGCGGTTACCCCTTTAACGCGATCAGGTAAAAACACACTGTCAAAACCAGCAATAGGAATAATCACTTCACCTGTTTCAATATTATTAAGCTCAGCCACTTGAGCGCCCATGCTGACAAACTGACCTACACCTACGTTGCGACTCACCACTAATGCATCATAAGGCGCGCTCACTTCACAATTATCTAAGTCACGCTGCGCTCGTTTTAATGCAGCTTGTGCTGACTTAACCGAAGCCTGTGCACTCAATACTTGTGGTTTGCGTAAAAATAAGTCAGTGCGTGCTTTATTAGGAAAACGTTTTGCTTCATCTTCAGCTACTTGAGCCTGAGCCTGCTCTTCTATAAGCGTAGCTTGAGCGCGGGCTAATTCGGCCTCGGCTTGCAGCACTGCTGCTTCGTAGTTATCTTTTTCAATTGTAAAAAGGATTTCGCCGCGACCCACGACCCCACCTGCTACAAAATTTGGATGCCAGCTAATTACTTCACCTGACACTTGTGCTGAGAGCTGAGTGTTTTCTAGCGGCTGCATTTCACCATAGCTATTAATGATGACTTGATGATCGTTAGCAGCAACAGCTTCAACCTGTACAGTTGGACGAGTGTCTATGACTTGTTTTTTATCTGACTCTTTTGCAATCGCATTAATTGCAAAAAAACCAACCACACCTAATGCCAGAGCTACGAATGGAAAAACCCATCTAAGTACATTACCTTGCATTTATTTATTACTCCCAAATTTCTATTAGCATCATAATACCAAAGCTTGTTGAAACATTAACGTGACATTTGTAAGCAACTGTTACAAAAAAAGCATTTTTTATGCTTCTTCAGCTTCTATTAAATGCTTAAATTAAAGCTCGTTAAGTGTAGTAAAATGGTTTGTTACAATCTTTTACCATTATAAATCATAAAGCTAATCACTTTAGGTTAGTATTTATTAATCATACTGTGCGAAAAAGCATGACACACCGTACAGTAAAATTACATTAACAACTAAAAAAGACTAAACGATGAAATTAACCACACTTACCTTGGCGCTGAGTATAGCGCTTGGCAGCAGCTATGCTGTTGCAGCAGAAAAAAAAGAAGAAAAGAAACCACAAACATTAACTGAAATGATTAAAGGGCAAACCGAATTTGCGGGTATTTTTAATCTTTACCAAGATGAAAAAACCGGCGATCACTTAATGGTGATAAACGAATCACAACTCGATACGCCCTTTGTGTACTTTGCGCATACCATTGATGGTGTAACTGATGCGGGTCATTTTCGTGGGTCGTATCGTGAAACAAAGCTGATTGAATTTAGAAAATACTTTGATCGTATTGATATTATTAGTAAAACCCCTCGCTACTTATTTAACGAAAATAGCGCACTTGCCAAAGCCAGTGAAGCTAATATCAGCGAAGCCGTGCTTGCAAGTATAAAAATAGAAAAACAAGAAGAGGATAAAATAGCCTTTAATGTAAATAAGCTTTTTTTAAGTGAAGCGCTACATAAAGTATCTCCTACGCCTAACCCGAACGATAAAAATGCTAAAAAGCGTTTTAAAGTAGGTAAATTAGACGATAAAAAATCACGCATCATCAAACAGCGTCCTTACCCTAACAATCTAGATGTGGTGGTTGACTATGTATTTACTAATAGTAGCCCAACTGTTCGAGGCTCAGGTGCGATAAGCGATCCAAGAAGCGTGTCAGTAAAAGTTCAGCACTCATTTGTAGCTTTACCTGATAATAGCTACCAACCTCGTTTTGATGATGCGCGCATTGGTTATTTCACTAATCAGTTTGATAAAATGACATCAACTGACTGGGCACCATACCAAGATGTAATAAAGCGCTGGGACCTACAAAAGAAAGATCCAAACGCAGCACTTTCAGAGCCAGTAAAGCCGATTACCTGGTGGATAGAAAATACTACGCCTGTTGAGTGGCGAGATACAGTTCGTGACGCCGTACTTGCGTGGAATAGCTCATTTGAAAAGGCAGGCTTTAAAAATGCAATAGAAGTAAAAGTACAACCTGATGATGCCGATTGGGATGCCGGCGATATTAACTATAATGTACTGCGTTGGACTTCATCGCCTAAGCCACCTTTTGGTGGATATGGACCAGCATTAGCTAACCCGCTAACAGGTGAAATTTTAGGCTCAGACATTATGCTTGAGTTTGTATTTATGAAAAACCGCTGGATATACGATACGCTTTATACTCAAGGCACTATGAGCCATACACAACCAGGAAGCAACACTGAGCTTAATTGTTCTTTAGGTCATGAGTTACAACAAAACCTAATACTTGCAAAAGGCTTAGCAAATGGTGCTGATATTGAAGATACTGAAATGTTACGCCAAGGCTTAACTCAGTTGGTTTTACATGAAGTAGGGCATACTTTAGGTCTTAATCACAACATGAAGTCTTCTATTTTGTGGGATGAGAAAGAAGTTCACGACAAAAGTAAAACTCAAGGTATAGTGACCGGCTCAGTAATGGACTATGCGCCAGCAAATATAGCGCCAACGGGTGTAACTCAAGGCGATATTTTCCAAACTAAACCCGGTCCATACGATGATTGGGCAATAAACTACGGCTACAGCGCAGCTCTTAAAGATGAAGCAGCAGAACAAGCTCGTCTTGATAAAATACTCGCTCGCTCAAGCGAACATGCACTGGCCTTTGGTAACGATGCCGACGATATGCGTGCACCAGGTCGCCATATAGACCCTCGCGTGATGATTGGCGATTTATCGTCTAACCCTGCAGCTTATGGTGCAGATAGAATGGCACTGATCAATACACTATTTTCTGAACTTAAAGACAAAGCTACAGTAAAAGGCGAGTCTTACCAACAGCTTGTTACTTCTGCTAACAGCCTATTTGGCCAATACCGTGCGCAGGCAGGTGTGGTATCTCGTCAAATTGGAGGGGTTTATGTAGAGCGTGCCGTAGTGGGCGATGAAAATGCAGCAAAGCCTTTTACACCGGTGCCACTTGAGCGTCAAACTCAAGCAATGGCTATTTTAGCTGAGTATGTGTTTGCTCCAAATGTACTGCAAAGTATGCAGCCTTTGTATAACTTTATGCAGCAACAGCGTCGTGGGTTTAATCATTACGGTAAAAACGAAGACCCTAAACCGCATAAAATGATTTTAGGCATGCAAAAAGGTGTATTAGCGCAACTACTGCATCCTGCTGTGTTACTGCGTATTTCAGATACCGCTTTATATGGTAATGAATACAGCCTTACGCAATTTATGGAGGATTTAACTGCAAGTATCTTTGTTGATAGTAAAACCGCTAATTCAGTCAGTCATAATTTACAGATTGAATATGTTAATCAGCTAATTGCGATTGCAGGCCTAGAAAAAGCAAGTAAATACGATAACTTAGCGAAAACAGCCGCGCTATATCAGCTAACTCAAATAGCCGATAAAAAGGTTGCATGGGGCGCTGATACCGCAACCAAAGCACATAAAAAATATATCGACCGCTTAATTAGCAAAGCGCTAGAAGCATAAATAACACTGAGTAAACCAAGGCCACGTCATACGTGGCCTTTTTTACACTAACTCAAAGGTAAATAGTGCCTTTAAGGTACCTTACGGCATGACCCGTTAATGTCACTGTTGTATTGCCCACTTCACAGTGTAGCTTCCCACCTCGTTGTGAGGCTTGATAAGCACTGAGAGAATTTTTTCCAAACTGCCCTGCCCAATAAGGGGCAAGCCCAGTATGAATTGAGCCGGTTACAAAGTCTTCATCACCCCCACTGGCAGGCCAAAAATAACGAGAAATAAAGTCGTACTCAACACTCGGTGCTGTTGCAACCACATCTAATGGGGCTAATTTTTTTAGTTGTTCATTGGTTGTTTTCAGATCTACAACCTGCTGCTCATTATCATAAATAGCAAAATAAGCTTGGCGGTTTTTCAGCACTTTAACAGGTTGTATAGACAGGCCAGCTAATAGAGCATCAGGGATGAGCTGAACCTCTTCAGGGGCTTGTTTAGGAAAGGTCATAGCAAAGCTGCCATCGTTATTTTTATTAACTATAAGTTCGCCCACCGCCTCTGCGCTAAAGCAAACCTGCGCTATGTTATGTTGCTCACAAAGCACATAGGCCGCCGCTAAAGTAGCATGGCCGCAAAAATCAATCTCCATTAATGGCGAAAACCAACGTATAGCAAAGCTTCCATCTGCCGACTGACAAGTAAAAGCGGTTTCAGACACATTGTTTTCCGAAGCTATATTCAGCATAAGATCATCACTAAGCCAAGACTCCAATGGGATCACGGCAGCATAATTACCTTTAAACAGTTCACTGCTGAACGCATCGATTTGATGGATAGTTAATTTCATAGTGGGCACTTTTTATTTATTGGTCACTCAAAGTGCCACAAATGAAATTAACGGTCACTATAATTTTATGCCAACACAGGACGTACGCGATAATACTGCATACACGCAAATTGCAGCGCATTAGTTAGCAATATCATAATAAACATTAATATATGCGAAGTACTTTGCACTGGCATGGCAAGTTCAGCAAACAAACCACAGATACCTGCTATAAATTGCAAACTAAAATAGCGCGCACTCAGGTTACTAATATTCCCTGTTCGCAGTGTTTTATAGGTTTGTGGCATAACCCGAACCGAACTCATAATTAAGCCCACATAAGTTAAGCCGTTTAGCACAGAGGCAGTATCTAGGTTAGGGTTTAACAGCAACAAAAAAGGTAATAACGAAAAGCTAAGCATGCCAAGTAACTGCAGCTTCTGACGTTTAGCGGCATTATAACGGGCAAAAAAGTATAAAATTAAACCACTCAACAATCCTGTCGCAAAAAACGGCAAGGCAATATAAAAGCGAGCAAAATAAAGATTGTAGCTAATAAAGTACACACTTTGCGCTAAACCAAATGTCATCATTAGCAGTGATACACCCGATACACTGCGGTTTTTAATAATTTTATTAAGTAGCGGTAAAAAACTAAAAACCAAAATAAACACTGACAAAATAGGCAAATAATACGCCAAAGCAAACCTCGCTCGTTACATTGTTGTTAATAAAAAGGAAGAAATAAAACACTTTTTAAACATCTGTTTTTAAAGGCTTTATTTGTGTGCGCGCATTGTAGGGCTGGCTAGGTTTTATACAAGCTTAACGCTTACTTTAGTTTTTAGTGATGGCAACTTGAGTATACAAAAACCGTTGCCTTAACTTCACAGCTTCATTATTCTTTAATTGCAATGCAAATGATAACTGTTATCATGCGTATATCAGTAAGTTAACGTACAAGTTTAAGTAATGAGAAAAACACTATTTAAAGTTCATAGTTGGTTGGCGCTAATTGCCATTATTCCGTTAATTGTTATTAGTATTACCGGCAGTGTTTTAGTGTTTAAAAGTGAAATTGATGGCTTACTGATGCCCGATAAACACTTTGTGGTACAGCAGCAAGCTGCACGTTTACCTATGGATTCATTAATTGATAAAGCCGAAGCCTCCTTTCCTGAATATGTAGTAGGAAGCTGGGAGCTTTTTAATAACAGCACCGCTGACCGACTTTATTTAGTTAAGCGTGGAACTGACGATTGGTTTAAGTTGCATTTAGACCAATACACCGGAGAGGTTTTATCAGAACCAGTAAGCACAACTCATTATTTTACCGACTGGTTTTTAGAACTCCATTACACCTTTTTACTTAACGACTTAAAAAGCTTACCTGGGCAAACAGGTACCGTATTAGGGTTCTTTTTTGCTCTATTTTTATTAACCTTAGGTATTACTGGCTTAATTATTTACCGTAAGTTTTGGCAGCGACTATTTAGCGTACGCTGGCGCGCAACTTTACAAATAGTACTTAGCGACATTCATAAAATGACTGGGGTATTGGGCTCACCTGTCCTTATTGTTTTAGCAATTACCGGTGGCTATTTTAATGGCGCTGTGTGGTATCACGAAGTAATAGAACACGCAGAAGAAGAGCACCACACTATTACAAATAAATTATATAGTGATGACATTTCTTTTGAGCGCATTCTTAATGATAGCAAGCTGCAAATACCCACTTTTAATACAACTTTTTTAGTTTTCCCGCGAGAGCCCGATGAAAATATTACCCTTTATGGCGAAGTAAATACCAGTAATCCACTTACCAGTGAATACGCCAATACCATAACCTACAATAAGCAAACAGGTGAACACATGGCTAACTGGGATATTCGTGAAACCGGAGTTGGTTGGCAAGTAATAGATAGCTTCAGAAAACTACACTTTGGCTATTTTGCTGGGCTTATCAGTAAAATACTTTGGTGTATTGTTGGCCTTAGCCCTGTATGGCTGGCTGGTACAGGCTTTTATTTATGGCTTACCCGCCGCAAACGTAAAAAGCATTCACAAAAAAATCGTGTTATACAACGAAGAAACGCGAATGCTTAATGGTATAAATACTCAGCTAAGTTACTACCTTTAGTAGTAACTTAGCTAGATAAGCTATTTACAATGAATAATAAAAGCTTAACCACGCGCGCATTTCATCTTCAAAGCTGTCACCTTCAACACGCGACAGCCCAGCATTAAAAGTTAGGTCGTTTACGCCTGCAGGCCCCATCCCAAAGCTAAAATCACCTTGGTATTTTAAGCCATAACTTTGTGCATAAACGCTACTGTCTAATTGATGTTGCTTGTAATAAAGCCAAGGCATGCCTTCTTTAAAGCTGATGCCACCACCATAACCTTGATAACGCTCTGCAGTTGCACTGTAAAGGGGCAGTTCAGCAGTAAGCACAAACTCGCTACTTTGTTGCTGATTAATCATGTTAGAGCTAAACCCACCTAAAGCTAAATCACCATCGTCTCGCTGTTTTTGTTCAAAGCTCACAAACATGGGAATATTAAATACTTTGCCAAATACTTTTGTTGCCAAGTCATAACCTTGCCAATGACGACTGTGATTCCGCCCATCATAAATACTGGCATAAATACTCTGCCCTATGGCAAATGCTTGGCGGTCGTGTTGCCATTGCTGACTAATACTCAACCGTGTCCAATTTTTATGGCCATTTTTATAATCTGTATAGTTATAAGCCAATTCTGGGGTTAACTGTAATTGACCAAATTTCAATGGGTGGCTTATTGCAGCAAAGCCACCTCGGGCGTCAATATCGACGTTTAAGCTAGGTTGATATTGATGTGATGTATCCAAATTATAATCAAATAGCGCAAGCTTAAACTTTGTATTCAGCGCATTGTATTTTGCTTGTACAAAGCCTCCATGTAATGCACCGTCATGCAAATCAATATTATAACCCGCTTGTAAATCAAGTTGCTTTAATAGGTCGCTACTTTTTATACCTACGCTTAGCAAACTGGTTGACGCTGAATAATACTGTGATCCCAAGGCAAACGTCGCTTGCTGATCAAGTACTGCGTAATCGCTTGGCTCTGCTATCTCATCGGTATATATTTTTGCCGGTGGCAGAGTGTGCTTATTTACCATCAACAATGGAGCTTCACTGGTTACAGCGAGATCCGTCACGGCTGCGCGATTTTTTGTTGTTAGCGTTTTTACATCAGGGCCATCGGCATTAATGGAAAAATAAAGTAGTGAGCCATCTTCTGTTTCAATCGGATATGCGAGCGCTTCTTGCCCGTTAGTTAAGCGGGTGAGGGTGTTATTTTTTATATGGTAATTATAAATATCAGTCTTATTATTTAAGCCAGCAACAAAATAGATAGACTCCCCATTTTGACTAAAACTCGGCTGGCTTAAATATTGATACCCATTAGGCATTGGGACTGACTGCCTAGTATCACCGCCCAAATCTTGTATATACAACTGCCAATTTTCGTTTAATGACGCTGATAAATAAGCTAATTTTGTTTCATCGGGGCTTAGGGTCGGGTAATCATACGTCGTTTTTAAGCTCTTAGTAAAAAGTGGCGTGATTGTTTGTGTATTAAGGTCGACTTTTACTAATTCAGAATAACCAGCTCTTATTTGCTCACCGTAAAGCGTTTCACCATCGCGGGTAACACTAAAACGACGAATACCAGCAAGCTCAGTGAGTTGTTCGACGTTGCCAGTATCTATGTTATAGCTAAAAATGTCAGACACTTTGTTATAAATGCCCGATTCTTCACTACTGTAGGCATTAAAATAAAGAGTGTTATTGCCTACCCACTGCGGATTGGCAATACCTGCGCGATTTATTTGATTTAATATTTTTTTTTGTTCGCGCTTAAATACACTTGGCGCAGTATCAGGAATATCTTTAGCATCATCTTCAAGTAATTGCTTTTGTGCTTTAGTAAATTGCTGTTGCGCTTTAGTGTTGTCCTCAGTGCTATAAATGATGAGCTTGGTGTTACTTCTTTTATCACGCTCCACTATGGCAATTTTGCTGCCATCATCTGAAAGAGCGGGGTTGCTAGCGTATAAATCAAGCTTTAACCAAAGCTTGCTATTAAGTGGTGACTCGGTTTGCTCTTGTTGCATTGCTTTATAAGTGTACTCAGCAATAAATCGACGATATAGCTTGGCAGCGCTTTGCCCAAATACACCAGAAAATGCGTCGTCAAAATCTCGAGACTTAACCGCCCGCATACGAACCCATACATTATCGACCAGCTGCTCTGAGTAATTTTTCTCTAGCCAGTATAAAAAACGACTTCCCATTAAATACGCCATGGAGCCCGCCATAAAGCCTTCATCACTATTTAGTTGCCCATAGGTCGGAAGCGCTCCTTGCTGAGCAAACTCCCTGAGTATTGCCTCAGAATAGTTATCAAAGAGTCGTCCTCGGCCTGTCATTTTAGACTCAATTAAGGTGGCGTATCCTTCAGCTACCCAGCGCGGTGTATCGCCATAGGTTAAATCGTAAAGATCCCATACCCCTCTCATTTTTTGTTGCCACTCACTGCGGGTTGGCTGCGCTAAATGCACTAAGTGAATGTACTCATGCAATACTAGTAATTGCTGCCAGCCCGATGAGTTTGAGATTACCGTATCCGATTGTGGTGGCGTAGTAAAAAGCGCCATAACAGGATTATTAGAGGTTGGTAAGGCAAAGCCATTAGCTGCATTTAAAGGATCAAACACCACCACATCGACGATTTTATCAAGCGCACGGTTTTGTTGCTCAAGCACTTTAGTACGAACAATCTCCAGCTCTACTGCGGTCGATTTAGCAAAATCAATATGCTCACTACTAAAGTGTACATTGAAATGCTCGGTATGAATGGTTTGCCAATTAGCAGCGAAGCTTGGTGAGGCAAGTAATAAAGCGGATGCCAGCAGTGTCTGTTTCATAAAATTCCCTAAAATAATTCCTTAATACACCTAGGTTATTATTAAAAGGAAAAAACGGGCAGTAAAAAAGTGTAATAAAGCATGTGCAAATGTGTATTTACACCTGCTTTATTATTTAACCTGAACGCTAATTATTTACAACGGAGGAAATCACATCCAACTACGGGAGTCTGACTCAGCCTGCATAAGCGTAAAATCAATAATAAAGTCAGCATCTTGCTGTTTTAAATACGGAACATACGCGCCACCTGCAGCAAGTTGTATATACAGGCTTTTTAAGCCAGAGCGACGCATAAAAAAGGTACTCACACTGCGAGCGCTTTGTGCTTTGTACAGCTCAAATACCCGGTAATGTACGCCAATCATACCTTTGCGTACCACCATATAAAAACGCCCATCTTGTTGATGAAGATAATACCCATAACGTTTATAAGACAAAAATACTAACGTAGCTAATACCAAAAATAACGCTAACGGAATTAATACATTAAGTTGCATAAAGCTAATTAAAAACCCAGAAGCAACACTCGGTAGCAAGGCATAAAACACCATATTTTTATATAACAATGCCCTTTCTACCGCCTTGAATGCCAGCTTTTTACTGTCAAACCATGGGTAAATCCACTGACACACATTATCAACTTGCTCCTGCGTGAGCACAGGTAACACTAAGGTTTGTTTATTCTTTTTCGCCATACTTGCAGCGCCACCACTGCTGGCTTGCAAACACTCAACAGTAAAACGTTTCAATAGCCTAGCAATTAGGTTTTGCTTAATAACTATAGATTGCACTTTATCTAAACTAATTGATAGTTGATGGCGTTCTAACAGCCCTGCAATACGTTTAAATTTTTTATTTTTAAAATAAAGCTGATAATTATAGAACCGAATGAGCGACATAGTCACCGATAAAAACACCGCTATAAATACCAATACAAAAATCAAAGTAATTACTGCAAATACCGCTGCATTAGCCATCATACCCAGCTCTTGCTGATAAAAACCCTCTATTTTTGTTATAAACTGCTGCTCTAAAAAATCGATTGCCACATTCATAAAAGGGGCAATAGCGGCAAGCGCTAAAATGGCCATGTTCGACATTAAACCAAACTTAGCTATTTCTTTATTTGAAATGAATAAACTATTTTCGTCCTGCTCTTCAATATGAGACTGCGCTGTGTCAGCTACTTCTGCTGATGGTTGCTGCTGTGCTTTGTAGTCAAATACTTGTTTGCGCATTTGCTGGGCATAACCGCTGGTTACTCCCGGCAATACCGCTTCTTGGGCAACACTGCCGGCAGCATCAAAAATGCAATTAACTAAACCTACTGGAGTAAAATAAAAGGGCTCAGCTATGTTTACATTTTGCACTCGAGAAAACTTTAAGGTGAGTCGCTCTTTTTTAAATACGCCTTTATTTAGTAAAATTTCATGCTCGTCAGTAATACAAAAACGAAAACTACGGTAATACAAAAAACAATAAGCAAGCAATGAAGTCAAAGCAATCGCGAGCGCAACTTGCCCCCAAAATAGTTTATTTTCTACCTGGGTAACAAATACCACTAACACAGGCAGTAAATTAAATAAGCCGTCTTTGACAAAGCGAACACTAAAATGCATCACAAAATAAGCCAATGCCCAGGGCGACACTTTTTGCCAATTAAGTGAAGGTGGCGTCATTTGCGTAGCATCAACACTCACTGGCTGTAGCCTCGCTTGTGGTTTCATCGTGGCGATAGCTTTGTACAAATTGACGAATATTTTTGCACTTTTCGTGGGTCAGGCCGCTAATTTGTAAATCAGCACTCATACCACCTGCGCTGTAAAGCCGTAAACTTGCTAAACCCAGTTTTCGCTCTATTGGCCCACGATGTATTTCAATATGCTGCACTCGTGCTAACGGCAAAATAATTACCTGCTGCCAAATAATACCCTTTTTAAATGCTATATCGTGGGTACGTAATGCACTGCCTTGTAGTTTAATACTGAACACGCTGTATAACATACAAAGTAAAATTAATAGCGGAACAGCAACCAATAAGTAACCTTGCGCCATGGCTGCAAAATCTGTATTGAAATAACAAACTGCCGCTAGCACTAAGCAAAAAGGAATGAAAAATAACAACCAATTCAATTGTGCATGTAATAACGCTTTATCGGCAAGCGGCTCAAACACTATGCTTTTATGTTGCGGTAGATCGGTTATTTGTTGATTAGTAAACACACTTTGCTCCATTGGACTTAGCCAAGCCACTTTATTGTTGTCACTAAGGTATGACTTTGTTTAGGCTCAAGCGTAACCGCATCTTCAAGCACATTCGCTGCTTCTAGGCATAACATGCTTTTATAATCATCATCGGCAAAATTTGATAGCCGCTTTGATTTTTCAATCCATGGATTCCATAGTACGCACGACTGCGAGTTTTCTCTGCTAACACTGATCATCCCCTGAGGAGTATCAATTGTTTGAACCGCTGCGGCTTGGGTATAAACCATATCGGTTTCACGGGAAAAGTCGACCACGTCATGTTGCTGATGAGGCCCTTGACCAAATTCTATATATTGCGCCCCTTGCAGCCCTGCCACTCGGGTATTATTAATATCTTCTGTTGGAAAGTAAGTATGCAGTGCTTGTGTATAACTAAATGGTACATTACCTAAGTTACAGGTGGTTAAACGCACCTCTAATTGCTCTGATAAAATAAACTCAACCCGTAATGAAGACTGATGCGGCCAAAAAGTAGAATCTACCTGCTTCATTGGTAATTTAAGGCTCACAGTAACCTCGCTGTCGGTTTCATGCACTTCATCGGCTTGCCATACATGCGTACGGGCAAAGCCATGCGCGGGAAAATCCGTATTTTCATGTTGACCAAACCAAGGCCAGCAAATAGGAATGCCACCACGAATACTTTTCCCTTCGCTAAAGGTTTCATCCCCAGACACCCACAATAATGGCAATTTGCCTTTGGGTGTAAACTCAGTTATTTGCCCACCTTGTAAAAATATTTTCGCCTCACATTGGCGACTATTAATACTAATAAATTCTAAACCGCTATGTGTACGCTCAATACATACTGAGGGTGATAATTGCATTTTATTTCCTTTAACACTGAGACTAATTTTTAATACTTAACCTGAGTACAGGTTACTTGTACACAAACAATAATGCATGCTTAAAGCATAAGCTACATAGAATAGTTATTTAAATTGAGTTAGTTACTATACTTTTATGCCACATCAATGGCTAAATTACGACTAAAGTTTTACATCTGTGGCTTGCGTATCGCTTTTAACCTACGTAAGGTGCGCAACCTTAGCAAACAGAATGTTATGAACATTTAATAAATTAAAGATAATAAATACTATTTTAATTACTGCTCAAATTAATAAAAACCAATAAAAACTAATAACAGCGGGCTGAAATAACATATATCATTTGAATTCAATTTATTTGATGTGTAACATTTCATGATTACGGCAAATCATTCGCCTTCCATGAGACAAACAAATGCAAAAATATGACGAGTTACTAGTTTCTTTACGTAAGGTGATCCGTGCGATTGACTTACATTCAAAGCAACTTAATAAAACAGCGGGTTTAACAGGGCCACAACTGCTTATCATGCAGGAAGTGTCTCAAACTGATGGTATTACCGCCAGCCGTATTGCGCAAAACGTTAACTTAAGCCCAGCAACGGTTACTAATATTCTTGACCGAATCGAGAGTAAAAACTTAGTAACACGTGTTCGTAGTCAAATGGATAAGCGCCGAGTCAGCTTATACCTTACCGAACAAGGTAAAGAACTACTCGAAAAAGCACCACAGCCATTACAAGAGCATTTTATCGAAAAATTTTCAGCACTTGCTGAATGGGAACAGAGTTTACTCCTTTCATCAATGCAGCGTATTGCCGCAATGATGGATGCAGATAAGCTAGACGCCTCCCCGCTTTTAGAAGTAGGCGCACTGTTTCAAACTCCTAAAGAATAAAACGCAGTATAAAAACAATAAACTAAATTAGCCTGCCATTTTCCCCTTTTTCCACACTAAGAGGTGCATTTTTGCGCCTTTATTTTTTTAATCACAATCAAAACGGCTATTATGACTAAACTCTCAAAACTAACACTCGCCTTAATTTTAGGTGGTGTTGCTAGTAATTCTTATGCATCAAATCTTCAACCTCTCCAAAGCCAATTAACGCAGTTAAAGCAACAAGTAGAAAAGCTTGAAAGCAAACTCACTGAAAAAAAAGCTCAGCAACTAACTGATGAAGCTGCAAAGCCTGAACAGCAATCATCAGGAATAAAGATAGGGGGTGCCATTCGCGCTAACTACGGCATTAACTCTTACGATGATGACAATGAAGATCGCGGTGGCGACTTTGATTTTGATATTTTCCGTTTAAATGTCTCTGGTGAAATTAATGATATTTCAGTCAATGGTGAAGTACGCTTTTACGATTACATGACAGTAGTGAAATACGCTTACTTAGGGTATGAATTTACTGATGGCTGGGAAGGCCAAGCCGGTATAACCGCCGTACCGTTTGGTAATGGTCCTTACAATTCTCACAGCTACTTTTTTAGCACTAACTACTATGTTGGCCTAGAAGATGACTTTGATTTAGGGGTAGTTGCTAAGCGTAAGCTTAAAGACAACTGGACACTTGATCTTGGCTTTTTTAAAAATGATGAACTTGGCGGAGTTGATGGCTTAGCATCAGATAAAAACCACCGTTACTCTTATGACATTATTGGCAGTCGCCCTGCCGATGAAGGAACCTATGCCGAGCCTGCAAAGCAACTTGGTGAATACAACACTTTTGCTGGTCGAGCCACTTATCAACTTAAGCACAGTAAAAATATAACCACAGATTTAGGTGTATCGCTACTCAGTGGTGGACTACATGATGGTGAAGACCGCGCGGGTAATTACAGTGCGTGGGCCGTTCACTTAAACAGCAACATTAATAACTGGAACATTCAATTTCAACACGGCGAATACGACTACGACTTAGATGATGGCAGCAACCGCTTTGCAGTGGGTGCTTTTGACTATTATGACAGTGTGTCGAGCCAAGCCACAATGACCAACTTTAATGTTGCCTATGACTACGCACTAGAATGGGGCCCAGTTACCAACCTGCAGTTTTATAATGACTATGGGATCATCTACAACAAATCAGATAATAGCGCCAACACGTGGATGAATGTAACCGGCATGAGTATTACTGCTGGGGGGTTCTTTAGTTATGTTGATTTTGTACAAGCCCGCAATCAACCCTTTATTGGCGGTACCATTATTGGTGATGGCGATACCGAGCGCCGGTTTAATATTAATTTAGGCTATTACTTTTAATAGGTAGTGCAACCAGGAAATTCTCTTCCTTTGCTAACCCTAAATGGCTTAGTTGATAACATGCAACTAAGCCATTTTCTCTTCATTTTACCTTTTAATTAGCTTACCCTTTTACCGTTTAATTAATTAAAAAAGAGCTAAAGTGAGCATAAAAAACGTTTTTATTTATTATAAAAATTTCGGCTTTAAATTGCTGGGGCTACTGTGTGTATTACTCGGCATTATTGGTGTTGTATTACCCGTTATGCCAACCACACCGTTTTTAATTTTAGCCTTAGCGTGTTTTGCTCGCTCATCTAGCGCGCTTGAATCTTGGCTATTAAACCACCCTCGCTTTGGTACAACATTACAACATTGGCGCGCCCATCAAGTGGTTCCTGTAAAGGCAAAGTATGCTGCAGGTATAGGTATGCTAATAGGCTTTATATTTTTATTATACAACAGCCCTCCAGCTTGGATTATTGCCCTAGTGGCTGTTGTTGAAGTGCTGGTTATGGCTTACTTAATTTCTAAGCCCTCAGCTCCTCCTAAAAAATAAAGTGTAAAGTTTGGTAAATAAATTTGTAACAGCTAATGCAAATCATTATCATCCGTATAAATTAAATAACCCAGCTCCTTTTATGCCCTTTGTTAATAAACGCACTTTATATAGTACAAGTCGTACTCTACATATCTATATTTCCACCGCTTTGTTTTTTTTACTTATTCTATTTTGTGTAAGCGGTATAGTGCTAAACCATGTTGACTGGTTAAAAAACGATAAAAACAATGGCCAAATTACGGTCCAAATCCCCCAAGATCTGCTTACTCAAGCAAATACAAAATTAAATAGCCTGCCTGCTATTTATCCACAAATAGAAGCTTACTTAGCCAAACACTATGGGCTGAATAAAGTGAAAAGCATTGAATGGGAAAAGCAAGATTCACTGGTCATGCTCGACTACCCATTACCGGCAGGCTACGCCTACGCAGAGTTTGATTTTATTAGTGGCGAACTGTTACTCGATTATCAAACCGGGGGGTTTTTAAGTGTAATTGGCGATTTACATAAAGGTCGTTACAGCGGTGATTTATGGAGCTGGGTTATTGATATATCTGCAGTGCTGATGATCCTATTTGCCATCACCGGCATGATTATTTTATTTCAAAACAGAAAAAAACGCTTAGCAGGAATATGGATAACCGCCTTAGGTGTAGCAACACCTATCGTTATTTACCTGTGTTGGGTGCCACAAATAAAAGGAGTGTCTTAATGTTTAAAATTAAACCATGGCTAAGCATCATGCTGTTAGTCGCCGCACTATTTCAAATTAATGCTCATGCACAATCGCCAAGGTTAGACGTTGAATTAACCCTTACCGATTTAAACGTGCAACCCTACCACCGACCTTATGTTGCTGTATGGCTGGAAACGCCAGAGCGTAAACACGTCACAACATTAGCGCTTTGGGTACAAAAAGCGGAATGGTTTAAAGACCTACGTCAATGGTGGCGCAAAGCCGGTAAAAGTAATGCTCAGTTTGATGGTGTCAGCAGCGCAACCAAACGTGCCGGCACATACACAATTAGCTGGGATGGCAAGGATCTAAACGGTAACCCCGTAACACCCGGCAAGTATCTACTTAATGTTGAAGTTGTTCGCGAAGAAGGTGGGCGTGATTACAGCCGCATTGAGCTTGATTTAACCCAATCAGAGAAAATAACTATTGATGGTAAAAACGAATTTTCAACCAGCTTTGTCACTGTAAGCGCTAGGTAGCCCCTACTTATCATTCAAATTTAAAGGAAAAATAATGAACGTTAATTTATTAAAAACAGCACTTATTGGCGCACTGAGTTTATCAGCGCTGGTATCAACAACCGCAAGTGCACATGGCCGCTGGTTACTCCCTTCGCATACCTCGCTATCAGGCGATAAAGCGCATTATGTTATGATTGATGCGAGTATTTCTAACGAAATTTTTGCACCTGATAAAGCATTTAGTCCAAGCATAAAAGGCGCAGAGTACGACGATTCATTATTAATGGCGCTAGCCCCAAATGGCGAGCAAGTTACCGACACCATTCGTGCCTATTACCTTCAACGCAAAAGCTCTGCTGCAGTAAAACTTCAGCAACAAGGCACCTATCATATTGCGATGACGCAAAAGCCTATGTACATGACATTTTACAAAAATGCAGCAGGCGAGCGAAGCCGTGTATTCGCTAAAAAAACAGATGCCAACTTACCTAAAGACGCCAGCGATATCACCACAATTAAAACCATCTCTACCGTCGATACATTTGTTAGCCACAATGGCACGTCTAAACCGGCACTATTAGGTCAAGGCTTGGAGTTAAGTGGGCCTACCCATCCAAACGACTTATTTGTTGGTGAGCAAGCACGCTTTCAACTACTAAGCGATGGCAAGCCGGTTGGCGAAGGGATTGAAATAAGTATTTTAAAAGGTGATACACGCTATCGTAATACTCGCGGTGAGATTAAAGTAACCACAGATAAAGACGGGTTTTTCACCAGCACTTGGCAACAGCCTGGTTTATACCTAATCGAAACGTCTCAAAAAGTAACCGTCAATGAAGCTGGCGTAGACGTAGGTCGCTATGCACTATTTACAACCCTCGAAGTAGCACCTGAGTAACTTTTTAATTCCCTACAGGCCACATTAATAGTTTGGCCTGTAGCTTCTTTATAATTAAAATCTTTTAGCAAGGCTTTAAACCAAGTTAGCCACTTTCACTGCCTACATAAGCATAATCCTATATTTTAGCCTCCTTTTTTGTTCCTATTTCAATCTGTTATTCCGATCACTTATTTTTATAAAAATAGTTGAATAACATAGTCAATTTAGATCTTTGCGATGCACTAGCCGCTTATATATGATGCGCCCTTTTCAAAATCTTCAAGGCACGCTTAATGACTTTTCAGCATTTATCAGCTAATAAAAAATTAGCACTTAGCTTGGCTATTACCACCGCACTTAGCGCCTCTTTTTCAGCTGCTAATGCGGCTGAGCAAACTAACCAAGTGGAAGAAAATATCGAAGTAATTTCAGTAACAGGCACACGCCGCAGTTTGCGCAGTATTGCGCAAAGCACCGTGCCTGTAGATATTATTAGCAGCGACGATATGGCAAGCACAGGTCAACTTGAAATTAGCCAAGTGCTCGCTAACCAAGTACCAAGCTTTAACTACCCAAGTGCCACACTGTCTGATGGTACCGACCATGCTCGCCCAGCGGTTTTAAGAGGCCTTGCACCCGATCACACCCTAGTGCTCATTAATGGTAAACGTCGCCATTCTGGTGCGTTATTAAACTTAGGCGGTACAGTTGGTCGCGGCTCTACTGCGGTTGATTTAAACATGATCCCCACCTCTGCAATTAAGCGTGTTGAAGTACTACGTGATGGGGCTGCAGCCCAGTATGGCTCTGACGCTATTGCGGGTGTAATCAATATTGTTTTAAAAGATGCCACCGAAGGCGGCAGTGTTAGCGTAACTTATGGCCAATACGACAGCCAAATGGCCGGTGTACCGCAACTAAATAGCACTTATGCGGATGATAACGGCAACCTTGCATTTAATTTAGGCGACGATCGTCACGTTAACGACGGTAGTACCCGCACAATTAGCGCAAACTCAGGTTTTTCATTAACAGACAATGGTTTTGTAAATGTATCAATTGAATACCGTGATAACGACTCAACTCAACGCTCTGGTTTTGATCCGCGCGAACAATACAGCCGCCTAGATGATGGCAGCCTAGATCCACGCGAATTTACAATTGATCGCTACAATCACCGTTTTGGTAAAGCAGCGCTGGAAGACTACGCTTTGTTTTACAATATGGGATACGACTTAGAGAATGGCTTTAATGTTTATTCGTTTGGTAGCTATTCTGAGCGTGAAGGTAACTCAGGCGGATTTTACCGCCGCGCAAAAGACAGCCGCAATGTTTTAGAGCTCTACCCCAATGGCTTTTTGCCGCAAATTGCCACTGACGTAAAAGATTACTCGCTGGCACTTGGTTTACAAGGCAATAGTGGCGATTGGGCGTGGGATGTAAGTACTAACTATGGTCGAAATGACTTTGGCCTAGGGGTTGTAAATAGCCTAAATACTTCGTTAGGTACTAATAGCCAAACTGAATTTGATAACGGCGCCATGATTTACGATCAATTTTTAGTTAACTTTGATGCTAATACCAGCGTTGATTTAGG
Organism: Pseudoalteromonas sp. SK18; assembly: GCF_001974855.1. Lineage (GTDB taxonomy): Bacteria > Pseudomonadota > Gammaproteobacteria > Enterobacterales > Alteromonadaceae > Pseudoalteromonas. Next base: position 74,037 of record NZ_MTQB01000015.1, read on the forward strand.
TCTACCCGATGATGTGTTTTTCACTATTGGTGCTGAATACCGCCATGAAAGCTATAAAATAGAGCAAGGCGAGGAAGCCTCTTATATTACTGCGCTTGATGAAAACGGTAACCCAATTGCTGCTGGCGGTGCACAGGTGCTTCCTGGTTTTGGGCCGCAAAGCGCAACCAATGAAAGTCGTCATAATGTTGCTGTATTTGCTGAATTTGATACTTATTTAACTGATAAGTGGAATGTAGTTTTAGCCAGTCGCTATGAAGATTACAGCGATTTTGGTAACACATTTACTTCAAAATTAGCCACGCGTTACAGTATTACCGACAACCTATCATTACGTGGTGCTGCCAGTACTGGGTTTCGTGCGCCGTCACTTGCACAAAGCTCGTACCGTCAAATATCGACTATTCTTGAAAATAACCAGCCTTTTGAAGTTGGCCTATTTCCAAGCTCTGCTCCTGCAGCGCAAGCATTAGGTGCAAAACAGCTCGATGCCGAAGACTCGGTTAATGTTACCGCTGGATTTGTTTATACCCAAGGTAACTTTAGTTTAACGGTTGATGCGTACCGCATTGATATTGATGACCGGATCGTACTCTCTGAAAACTTAAGCGGTAACGCTGTGCAGCAAATTCTAGCCAATGCGGGCGAGCTAAATACCGAAAGTGTGCGTTACTTTACTAACGCCATAGATTCGCGCACGCAAGGTGTTGATATTGTGGCAACGTACACGCTTGATTTAAATACATTGGGTGATCTGCGCTTAAATGCGGCGGCAAACATTAACGATACCGAAGTGACTCATGTAGATGCAAACCCGAGCGAGCTAAATTCTTTAGGCGATGACTACGTGGTATTTGCCCGTCGTGAAGTAGGCCGTTTTGAGCAAGGCACACCCGATAACAAACTAAACCTATCGGCTGTTTGGAGCTTTAACCAATGGCAAACAACCTTGCGTGCAACTCGCTATGGGGAAGTGGCAGATATTTCAACTACCAGCGATGGTGATGAATATTTAGATGCCAAATGGATCACTGATTTAGAAGTTGCTTATCGCCCTAACGATGCGTGGAAGTTTGCAGTCGGTGCAAATAATCTGTTTGATCAGTACCCACAAGCAACGGTAGATAACATTGGCTACTCTAACTTTGGCCAAATATTTCCATATACGCCTTATACACCCTACAGTTTAGATGGGCGTTTTTTATACGGTAACATTACTTACCGCTTTTAAGTAAAGCACCCATTAAAAATTGAGTAATTACAAAAGGATGCATCGTGCATCCTTTTTATTAACATTTAGTATTTTTAACCATATTTTGGCATTTTATCTTTTTAGCAATTATTGTCATTTCATATAAAACAATAACTTACATTTAGGCCTCATTTTTGCTCTATACTTTGTATATTAACTAAAATAATCATTATCAAAGGACTAAACATGAGCGCATCAACTCTATTCAACTTCACTAAGCCCGTTTCACTAATTAGCGGTATTTTATTACTCAGCGGTTGTGTATTTCATATATCGCCCAGTGTCGCATCAGTAAAACAAACTCAGCAGCTTACATTACCAAGTAATAACCTTGAGTATTTAACAGTATTGAGTGGTGCCGGTTCGCTCGAAATTCAGGGCTCTAATACTGCAACCAATATTAGCGTTGATGCCATCATTTACACCGCCGACATTGACGATGAATACGAACTCATCCTTGAGAAAAGCGGTACACAAGCAAAACTTGTTGCACAAAATAAAAGTAATAATGGGATTAGCTTTTACAGCGGGCAATCGCCAAGTATCAATTTAGTTGTTACCGTACCTAACACCCTAAATTTAGATATTAACGACGGTTCAGGCGATATTGTTATTAACGCGATGCAAAGCAATATTGATGTAAAAGATGGCTCTGGCAGCATTAATATTAATAGTGCTAAAAACTTAAATATTGACGATGGCTCGGGCAGTATTTACGTAAAAAATGTAGTCGGCGATTTAGCATTAAATGATGGCTCAGGCAGCATTGATATTGATAATGTCAGTGGTAATGTCGCAATTGAAGATGGTTCAGGCGAAATGCAAGTTACTAATGTAACAGGTGTATTAAACGTTGAAGATGGCTCGGGCGGCATAACTATTAAACATATTAATGGCGCAGTTACCGTAGACGATAACTCTGGAGATATGCTGATTGAACATATTGACTCAAGCGTAACTATTGAAGATGGCTCTGGCGATATTCGCGTTAATCATGCTAAAGGGCTAACAATTACAGAAGCAGGCTCTGGTGATGTTAGCATCGATAATATCTCTGGTTCAGTAAAGCTAGACTAATATAACCTGAACTCTGGTTAAGAGATTTACTAACATATTGAATCAAAATAATATTTATGTTTGTCTTCTCTAGCCAGAGATTTTCAGTGAAAACAAGGCGAAATTACGCGTCAATAGCTAGTCTATTGCAAGTAAATTCAACGCAGTTAGCGCTCAAAATAGCTGCTTGAGATAGATTTATTATCCAGAGTTCAGGTTAATATACTAAGTCCTTAATAAAAATGCACTTAGCCTTGGTTTAAGTGCATTTTTTGAAAGCCGTTTTATAGCCCGCTAATAACCAACTAACTCTGCATAACCTTTACCTTTAAAACCGCCTTGGGTTTTAATTCGCCCCTCCCAGTAGGGAATGCTCAATTGATTACGTGAATCGGGGTTACGCGCTTCAATTATAATAGGCTCAAACCCTTTAACCTTGAGGTGCCATTTAACAGGGTAGGTTTTACTACTGGCCGTTGTTTGCGCCGTTTGGGTTGTAAGCTCAGATATTTTTAATACCTGCAAGGTCACGTCGTTATTGTCAATAGCGCGTACTTGTCCATCGGACGTAATGTGCGATGCATTGCAGTAATCATAACTTTGTTGGCCATTACGAATACAAAATGCCATCAAGCCACCCTGTTTTTTATCATCGGCCTGAATGCTAAACCAGTCCCAACCATTTTGGGTAGGATCGATTAACGCCGAAGACCACTCTCTGTCTAACCAAGCATCTCCAGTTACTTTAAAAGTTTTACCCGCAAATGTGATGTCGCCTTTGGCTTGTAGAAACGGATAGCTGTAATAGTAAGAGGCATGCCCCTGGTGGGTTTTTTGGCTATAACCTTGCTCGCCATGCTTTACAAGCGGGCTATTAGCCAGCACCAGGTTTGCACTGTAATTTTCCTGCTGTGCCTTTAAGCTAAGCGGTAAAAATGCTGCTTTTTTACTTGCTAGCTGCCAATCATCTAGGCGAGCCTCAAATGGCTGTGCTGTTATATTTACTTGCCCCGAGCGGCCATATTTCTCGAACGCCTGATGCTGGGTATCGGTTTGTATTGCAAAGTGAGCAAAGTAAAGCTGCCCATTCCACCAAGGTGATGGTTCTGTTTGTGTGCTTTGCTCATCAACCGAGAGCCTAAATAAAGTCCATTGCACACCAAATGTGTCGCCATTATCTGCTTTTAAATTAGCAGTTACGTACCACCATTCAATTCCTTGTTGATGATGCGCCCCATGATCACGTGGAAAGCTCAGCCCTTGGCGTTTATTTACAGGTTCACCAAATTGTTGTGCAAACCCGCTATGCATTGGTTTATTTTTATTTACTTGCTCTGCTTCGGGCTGGCACGCGCTTAATGCGCCAATAAAAATAAAGGTAACGGCTGCTTTTAGTCTATTCATGTAAGTCCTATAGCTTGGCAACATTATCGGCAACGGCGCTTCGCGTTAATTTTATTAGCGGTAATGCGCTCACAAATAAAGCTAACATAAACATAAGCACAGTAAAGCCAGCTAATTGCAGCCAATTAAAGGTCATGGCCATGGTCCAACCAAAGGCAATTGGCATTACGTAGGTTAGTAGTACCCATCCAAGGCTAAGCCCCAGTGGTATAGCTAATAACAAGGTGGTTAAAATTATGAGTGCAGCTTGCAGTACTTTTGCCCCCAATAATTGCTGCTGGGTGACACCCAGCGTTTGCAATACCGCCATGGGCTGTAATTGCCCACGCCCTAAAGTTAAAAAGCTTACCCACATGCCAAATAGTGCAATCAGCATAATAAATATATTAAGCGCCTGAGTAACATAAAAAGTTTTACCAAATAACTGTTTTGCAAAGCGTTTAAACTGCTGATTAGCAATGACTTGTTGGCTATCTAATTGGTGCTGCTTTTGAATATATTCGGCCATGGCGTCTACGTCGCTATTAGGATTTAGCCAAAGCGATAAACCATACTCAGTGTAATTTAAGCTGCTATTCAATAATACATTAGTTGTTACAACAACATTTAACCCTTGCTCGCCGTAATCAAAATAGGCAGCACGTACTTGGCACGTTAGTGTATTAATATGCTGTTTTAGGGTTATTACATCACCTACTTTAAGCGAGTACTGCAGCAAGGCGGGTTCGTTCACTAAGCAACCCACAACCCCATTTTTGTTCTTTTCAAATACTGCAGATGTAGGTGCTTTATTGTTTAACAAAGTAAGGTGTTGGTTGTAGCTGGCCGTTGCACCAAATGCCATAACATCAACAGCAATCCTATTTTTAGGTGTTTTAAGCTCACTGTTAGCTGACCAATATACGCCTACTTTTTCGACCTCTGGGAGTTCACGCAATTTAGCCCCTAACGCTTGAATGTTTTGATCGGGCCTTACGTATAAATCGGCGCTTAGGCGTTTTTCAAGGTGTGTATCTAAGGTGTCACTAAAACTGCTAACCATAATCTGCATACCTACGGCGGCTCCCATCGCCATTAAAATAGCGAGTACCGAGCTTAGTAATGCGGGTAATTGCACTAGGCTATCTGCTTTTAACCAGTGAATAATGGGATTTTGTGTTGGCCATGGCAATTTAAAAACGGCTTTAACTACCGGTGGCGTAATAACAAAAAAGAGGAGTAACACACAAACACACAGCAATAAGGCGCTTATTTTGGTATTTGCCGTTAGCGCTAAGTAACTGGCTGCACAAATAGCTAACGCAAACATTAGCCATTTAATACGCGCTAAAAAAGTACTTAATCGAGCCGATTGACTGGCTAAAAACCCCAACAAAACAACAATATTAAGTGTAAAACCGCTGACAATCATACTGCTATCAAGGCTTACTACAAAGCTTCTATCTAGCTGGTAAAGCCCTCGAAGAGTCGCCGATACATCCATAACTAAGGCGTTTGCCAGTGCCGCGCCTAATAATGCACCTAATACTGCAGCAAAAAAACTAAGCACCGTTAATTCAATAACCAGCGCTTTAATTAACACCGACCTTTGACAACCCAGCACCCACATTTGCTGCTGCAAGTGAGCACGCGCATTGTATGCCAGCTTAATTGCATTAAAACTTAAAAACGCACCCACCACATAACCTAACAAAGCCAGCGCTTGTAAATTAAAGAAAAATGCCTCAGAGAGCGCATCAAAAGCTTGCTCTTGCGCAGCTTCAAGCCGTGCTTGCTCGCCTAACAATACGTTTAACTGGGCTGCTTGTTTGTTATTTAAGCCACTTACTTCAAGATAATTAATTGCCCCATTTGCGCGCAGTAACTTGTCTGCAAGGCTAATATCCACCAGCATGGTCATGCCTAAACCTTGTAATTCGCTTACCGCTAAAGTAACAGTGGCATCGCCCATGTTTATATTAATACGGCTGTTTTTTAAATTTAGCCGCTGCATTAATTTAGGGTCGATATAAACAGTATTTAGTAACTGTTCAAACCCAGAATAACGATTATTGGTTGTTGATGCTGAGCCGCTGGTATTTTTTGTAAGCCACTGTAATAAATTGACGCCCCTAAGCGCGAGTTTTTGCTGCTTATCGCTTTCAATTATGCCCTCTAAAACCGGTTGAACCTGCGTAAAACCAGCCGCCCTAATACGCGACCACATACTGTTGGGCAAGCTGTTTTCACCTAGCACAGGGCGTACAAAATGCGTCACTGGGTTTGCAATTAACGCCGTAGTTTGTTGATAGCGCTTACCGGCCTCTAAGTTTAAGCCCTGTATTGCAGTAAGTAGCGCCGCGCCCAAACTAAAGCCAATAAAAAACAGTAATAACAGCCCTACATGGCGGCGATAAAACTGCATATACGTTATTAAAATAAGTTTAAGTTCAGCCATTAATTTGGCCATCTTTTAAAAACAATTGCGTAGCAAACTGATCGGCCAATCGCTGACTATGAGTGACCATAATAAGTATTATTTGTTGCTCTTCGCACAGGCTTTTTAATAGCGTAACTATATCGAGTGAGCGAGCGGCATCAAGGTTACCCGTAGGTTCATCAGCCAATAACAGCTTGGGCTTATTTAATAGCGCACGGCCTATGCCTACCCGTTGCTGCTCACCACCTGAGAGTTGTTCAGGCATTGCTGTAAGCTTGCCTTCTAAACCCAGTTTTTTAGCCATCGTATTTACTTCATCGTCGCTAGGCGATAACCCATTAAGCCTTGCTTGAAAACACATATTGTCTTTCACATTTAACGGGCTGAGTAATTGGTAATGCTGAAAAATAATACCTATTTTACGCCGATAAAGCGCAAGCTCATTGGCACTCAATTCACTAATTTTTTGTTTATTAACCGTAATAGTTCCTGCATCTGGAGACAGTAAACCGGCTAATAAATTTAATAATGTTGTTTTACCCGAGCCACTATCACCTAGTAAGGCAATGTGCGCCGCAGGCAAAATAGTTAACGATAAGTCATTAATTATTTGTCGTTTTAAGCCACCATCTTGGCGTGTAAAAAACACATTATTTAGCGAAATCATAAAAAAAAGGTCATTCCTGCAACAAAAAATACGGTCTGTTATATAAACGATACCATATCAGTAAAAAGCTCAAATAAGCGTTCTTTTTGTGACCGCTACCGGTAAAGTTAATTTTACTTGTAAGCTAAAGCACTTTTTACTTTCGTAACTCATTGTATTTTACACGCACCTAAGCCATGCTATTTATCTCAACGTTAATAAGGTAAGCATGTGTTAGAAATAGCGTTAATTTACTTAGCTGCCGCCATTGTTGCAGTTCCTATAGCAAAACGACTTGGACTTGGCTCTGTGCTGGGTTATTTAATTGCTGGCATTTTGATAGGCCCTTATGCATTAGGTGTCGTAGGTGACCAAACTGATGTAATGCACTTTGCTGAATTTGGCGTTGTGATGATGTTATTTTTAGTTGGCCTTGAACTGCAACCTTCGCGTTTGTGGACTCTGCGCCACTCAATTTTAGGGCTTGGCGGATTGCAGGTAGTATTAAGTGCAGCGGCTATTTTTGCCTTTTGTTATTGGTTTTTTGCCATGCATTGGCAAACAGCACTGGCTATAGGCTTAATGCTCGCACTGTCTTCAACTGCTATTGTGCTGCAAAGCTTAGAAGAAAAAGGCTGGTTAAAACAAGAAGCTGGGCAAAATGCATTTTCGGTTTTATTATTTCAAGATATTGCGATTATTCCTATTTTAGCGCTGCTCCCTTTACTTGCTTTTGCACCACAGGGTAACTCAAAAGACATTAACGACTCCATCATTGCTAGCTGGCCTATTTGGCAGCAAGTAGGGGTTTCTGTTGCTGTTATTGCCGCCATCATTGCAGGCGGTAAATATGTGTCGGCACCACTATTTAGATACATAGCACAAACCCACATGCGTGAAATATTCACAATTTTTGCATTGTTTTTAGTGGTGGCTATTTCGCTGGTGATGCAAAGTATTGGCTTATCGCCCGCACTGGGTACTTTTTTAGCCGGAGTTGTATTGGCCGAAAGTGAATTTAGACACGAGCTAGAAGCCGATATAGAACCCTTTAAAGGCTTATTACTGGGACTATTTTTTATCACGGTTGGTGCATCAATTAATTTTGAACTGCTGTTTAATCAGTTCAGTACCGTGATTGCCTTAGTGGTGCTATTAATTGTCATTAAAGCCTGTATTTTACTTGCCTTGGCAATGGCTTTTAATATTAGTCGTAAACAGCAACTGCTATTTACCTTAGCCCTTGCTCAGGGCGGCGAGTTTGCGTTTGTGCTGCTTAGTGTAACCACCACCTTGAGTATTTTAACCCCAGAGCAAACCAATTTAGTTACCCTTGTGGTTGCCGTTTCTATGCTAATAGCGCCTTTACTACTGATGTTGTATGAGCAAATTCAAAAGCGTAGCTATAGCAGCACGGCACCCGAATTTGATAAACCAGAACAAATAAGCACAGCTAAGCATGTGATCATTGCCGGATACGGCCGTTTTGGGCAAATTATGGGGCGTTTATTACATGCGCAAGGCTACGAAATTACCGTACTTGATCACAGCCCAAGCCAAATAGAACTGCTGCGCCGCTTTGGTAATACCGTATTTTATGGTGATGCGGCACGCCAAGAACTGCTTGAAGCCGCGGGCGCGCATACAGCACAAATGCTGGTTGTTGCAATTGATAACCCTGATAAAACCATTGAGATTATTAAGCTGGCGCATAAAAACTACCCCCAATTAAAAATAGTGGCGCGCGCCATAGACCGCCGCCATGCATATCAATTACTTAATTTAAAAGTGGATGCGTTTAACCGCGAAACCGTCGACTCAGCCATAAACTTAGCCATAGAATCATTGCAATTGCTTGGTAATAGCAAAGAAGATGCTGAACGTGCTGGTAAATTATTTAGAGATCACGACCGTGCTGCGGTACTGCAACTTGCCGAGTTATGGGGTGATGATGCCAGTTATGGCGTAGCCGTGCGCCAACGTATGGAAGATTTAAAGCAGGTATTACAACAAGATAAACAAGCACGGCAAAACTTAAATACCTGTGACGCCAACGATTATGAAAATGGCTTAACTGAGAGCACGGTTAAGCCAAAAAATGCTAATGATGATGCCCACCTTGAATAGCCTCGCCTTGCTGATTATAAAAACCAGTAGCGCCGTGCTCTATAAAACCAAGGTTAATCATTTTAGCTAAAAATGGATCGCTTTCGTTATCGCCAATATCCGCGTAATCGGTGGTTTGAAAGTTATCCCATTTTGCAAACTGAGCCTTAATTGCAGGTGTATCACTGTTTACATCATTTAAGCTAAGCAAGGTTTGAGTATCACTTTTTTTATTGGTCACACTAAAAGTTTTAACTAATTTTGCTTGCGGGAGAAAAGCCAGCTTAAATTGGTTATCGCCCTCATTAAGCACGTAATTTTTTACCTCATTACAACCCTCACCTTGTGAACTGACTAGGGTCATTTTTGCAATTAAATGGTTATCCACCAGCTGACTTTTAGCACTCCAATTTTGCACTCCACGTACCTCCGATGGTTGGTACTCAATACCGCGTTGTTCGGCATTAAAGTAACGAATAGGACGAAGCTGGTTATTACTTAGCTGCTGCCAAAGCTCGGTTAGTGTTTCACTTTGATGCGCCACCTGCTGATTGTTTCGCCAAAGAGTAAGTGACTGGGTGCTGTGCTGCGATTTGTGCTGATTGGTAATTTTATAGTCGGCTTTTAGTTGCGCAGCATCAATGTCGCACTGCTGGGCGAGCGCACTCGTGCTGGCCAGTGCTGAGAATATAAATAATAGCTTTTTCATTGGGGTAATCTCTTAGTTAAACATTACTTTATGACTCTAAAATAACGCTTAATAATGGCATTTGTATGACACAAAAAAGCCCGCACAGTTTGCGGGCTGTTTGTTTTGCTAGTTAATTTATTGCGCTACTTTTTCATCCGCCGCTTTTACAAAATCTGCGGCAAAGTCCATTACATGGAATAAAAAGCTTTGCTCATTAGTTCCAGTCACTAAGTGGGCACCAGGTCCGGTTGCATACACACCCACATCTTCACCCGCATGGGTTTCTGATGATAGTGGCACCAGTGCTTCTTGGTGAAAGCCCGGCGCTGTAGTATCAACATTGCTTAAATCAACACGCCCTGTAACGGGTGCAAAGTTATAGCCTGCATCTGCATCGGTTTCATTGCCTAAGTCTCTAAAGCCACCACCATTAGTGTAACCAACCGTAGTATAAGGCATATCATCGGCAGCTAAACTTGGCTCTGTTTGGCCTACACCAACCACTTTACCCAATATTGGGTTGCCACGCTTAGGGTAACCCGCAATAGTAAACACATGGCTGTGATCGGCCGTGACCACGATTAGTGTTTCTTCTGGGTTAGTATTTTCCATCGCCACTTTTACTGCATTAGCTAACTCAATAGTGTCGTTTAATGCATTGAAAGCGTTACCCGCATGGTGGGCGTGGTCAATGCGGCCCGACTCTACCGTTAAGAAAAAACCTTTATCATTGTTATCTAAAACATTAATAGCTTTTTCGGTCATTTGCGATAGCGAAGGCTCACCAGCGATATCGTTACCGCGATCAGCTTCGTATTGCATGTGCGATTCGTTAAATAAACCAAATACCTTTGTGGCATCATCGCTAATGGCATCAAACCCAGTTTGATCCATTACGTAAGTACCAGTCGGGTAAGTTGTTTGCCATTCTGTCACTAAATTACGCGCATCAGTACGGTCGCCTTCAACAGCACTCATTGCATCTGCAGAATTAAAGGCTGCATCTTTAGGTAAAAAATGACGACGCCCGCCACCCATAACCACTTCGATTCCGTCTACATCAACACCACTAAAACGGGCTTCTAAGTTCTTTTCAAAATTAACCAGCTGTGAAGCAATATCTTCACAATTGGCTGACTCTGAAGCTGGCATATCTGAAATATCTTCCCAGTTACGATCAGCCGACTTAGCATAAGTTGCCGCAGGCGTTGCATGGGTAATACGTGCCGTAGAAACAATACCGGTAGATTTACCGGCAATTTCAGCAAGCTCTAACGAAGTAACAAGCTCATGCCCTTTGCCTGATGCACAATTACCACGCTCAACCGCTTCATCAATACCAATTACACCCACATCGGTTTTTACACCAGAGGCCATTGCTGTCATCGTACCGGCAGAATCAGGTGTTTGTGCATCTACGTTATAAGTTTTTACAAACCCAGAATACGACATAGTTTCAAAGCTTAATTGGTGATCTTCACCCATCTCACCCTGCAATTGCCCTGCTAAAATACGCGCCGCCGTTATGGTAGAAATACCCATGCCATCACCAACAAACAAGATCACGTTTTTCGCTTTACCTGACTCTGTTACTACCTTACTTGCTGCATCTTGCGCACTAGCAAGTTTAGTTTGTGCGTCGCTAAACCAAGCATTGTTACTTAATGAAGCGAGCTGTTCACTCGTTAATGAGGTAGCTGGGTCGTTACATACTAAGTTAGTGTGCGTTACTTCGCTGCTCTCTAATTGCCCATTAGTATTGGTATCAACACCGCTTTGCGTTTCTACGCCGCCATTAACACATTGTGCTGAGCCTACTGCGATTTGGTTATCTACCGCTAAAATATTATTACTGTTTTTGTCGTCATCACTCGAACACCCAGTTAATGCGACCATTACTGCTAAAGAAAGTACTGTTAATTTATTCATGTGAGCCGCCATTATTGCTGAGTTAGTTCAAGAGCTTGATTAATTAAATGAAATACAACGTTTTGTTCTATAACACCTTGAGCAAGGTGAGCACCTGGGCCCATTGCATGCAATGAAATATCTTCACCTGCATGCGTTTCAGAACCAAGTGGAACAGTAGCCTCTTGGTGAAAACCTGGCGTATTTGTATCAACACCATTTAGCTCAACACGTCCTGCAACCGCAGCTGTTTCATAGCTTGCATCTGCATCTGTTTCATCAACTAAGTTTCTAAAACCGAGGCCATTTGCATAACCTACTGTGGTGTATGGCATGTTATCAGCAGCTAGCGTTGGCGTAGTTTGGCCAACACCAACCACTTTACCTAAAATTGGGTTACCGCGTTTCGGGTAACCAGCAATAGTAAATACATGACTGTGATCGGCTGTAACTAAAATAAGCGTTTCTTCAGGGTCGGTGTTATCAACGGCAGCTTGAACGGCTTTTGCAAATTCAATAGTGTCGTTAAGTGCGTTAAAAGCATTACCCGCATGGTGAGCATGGTCAATACGGCCCGACTCTACGGTTAAGAAAAAGCCTTTTTCGTTTTTACCCAGTACATCAATCGCTTTAGTTGTCATATCGGTAAGCGACGGCTCACCAGCTATATCGTTGGCACGGTCAGCTTCGTATTGCATGTGCGATTCGTTAAATAAGCCAAAGACTTGGGTTGCATCATCGGCAATAGCATCAAACCCAGCTTGATCCATCACATAAGTGCCATTTGGATATTGTGTTTGCCATTCAGTAACAAGGTTGCGCTCATCAGTACGATCGCCTTCTACGGCGCTCATTGCATCATTTGAATTTGCAGATGCATCTTTAGGTAAAAAGTGACGACGGCCGCCACCCATTACAAAGTCTAAGCCATCAACATCGGTACCTATAAAACGCGCTTCTAGGTTTTTTTCAAAGTTAACTAGCTGTGAGGCAATATCTTCACAGCCTGCATTAACTGCTGCCTCTGGCATGTCTGAGATATCTTCCCAGTTGCGATCAGCCGATTTAGCATAGGTTGCACCCGGTGTTGCGTGAGTGATACGTGCAGTGGAAATAACTCCGGTGGCTAAGCCTTTAATTTCAGCAAGCTCAGTGGCTGTAAGTAACTCATTACCAGCCACCGTTGAGCACTCACCGCGCTCAATATCTTCATCAACACCAATAACACCCACATCGGTTTTTACACCTGAGATCATGGCCGTCATGGTGCCTGCAGAGTCTGGCGTTTGTGCATCCACATTATAGGTTTTAACTTGCGCAGAATAAGGGAACTGCTCAAAGCTTAAATAGCCTTCTTCGCCAAGCTGATTATTGCGTTGACCTTGTAAAATACGCGCTGCCGTTAAGGTAGAAATACCCATGCCATCGCCTACAAATAAAATAACATTTTTAGCTTTAGTGTTTTTAATTGCCTGCGCTTGCGTTGTTTTTGTTGTTAGTTTTGCTTGGGCAGCGCTGTACCAGCTGCTGTCTTTTTGACTTTGCGGTAAAACATTGGCATGACTAACGGCACTAAACGCACAGGTTAGTGCGATTGCCGCAGCAACTTTTTTAATTTTCATCCGTAATTCCCATTATGTAGTGGTTATTTTTAAAAGTGTGAACACAAAAAACATCAACCGCTGTACTCTAAAAAAGAGTTATGACTAATAAAGGTAATTTTGATGAAGAAAAAATGACGGTGGCAATAAAACGCAGAAAAAGTGAAAGGATATGGGATTTAAAAAAGCTTAAACCCCATTAAAAAGTTAATGAGTAATATTTATTGCCTTTGCATACGTTGCAGGAGCAAAGCGGGTGGTCATAAACAGCATTGCAATTAGCGTTATTACCAACATAAACCAAGATGCTTGATAGCGTGCAGTAACATCGAGTAAAACACCTGCTATATAAGGCACGATAGCGGTAATAATAAAACCAACACCTTGGACAAACGCAGTGAGCACACCTGCCAATTTGGGATTAGCTAAATGATCGAGCGCCACGGTGAGTGTTAGCGAAAAACAAGCACCTAAACCACACCCTATCATCCCCACCCAAACGTTCATCATAGAGTCGGGCATCAATATTAATCCTATAAAACCTATTAGCTGAATCGCAACAGCAAAAAATAACCAAGGTCGCCTGTCTAAGCGGTTTGCTGAAAGTACCGGTGCACCCAATGCACCAATTACCTGAAAAACAGTCATAACGCCAATAAGCTCCCCACTATTTCGTGCACTCCATCCTAAATCCTGAGCGTAACTAGGTAACCAAGCAATCATGCATGCATAGCCGCCATTAGCGAGTCCAAAATAGGCAGCAAGTAACCATGCTCGCTGGTTAAAAAATAAATTAAGCTTAATACTGTTATGCTTTGCGTCCATCTGCTCCTGCGGCCTTAACCACCAAAGCAACAGAGCAATAACAGGAATGATAAGCCACACTCCAAGCCCTGCTTGCCAACTGCCATAATGCACCGCCACTCGCGGCGTTAATATTGCAGCTATACCACCGCCAGCCATAAGTGAGGCAGAATATACCCCCATAGCTAAAGGAACTCGCTGTGGATACCAACGTTTAACCACTCCTGGAGCCATCGCTTGCACTATTGCAATGCCTGTACCGCCCAATAGCGCACTGATTATTAACGCCCAACCACTGCCAAGCCACAAACGCCAAAAACCAGCTAATGCAATTGCAAACAATCCACCAGCAATCCACGCATTTTCACTTAAATAACGCCCAAGCCAAGGAAGCAATAATGGAAACACACCCATACAAAACATAGGGAGTACGGTTAACAAAGACGCCCCTTGTAAACCAAGCCCAGTGCTTAAACGAATTTCTTCAAGTAATGGGCCGGTAGAGGTAAGCGTGGGTCGTAAGGTCATTGCGAGCACAGCAATGATTAACATTGGCCAAAAAAGCGAAAGCGCCGATGCATAAGAAGAAGTAGAAGTGCTGTGATTACTCATCAATAAAAACCATCCTTAATAACCAAAAAAAGCCGGCGCTTAGCGCCGACTGTTTATATAAAAAGTATTATAAAACGTTTAGAAAGGCTTGTAAGGTAAGAACTTACCATCAAGCGTAATTACAGCACGTGAGCCACCTTCAGGATCTTCAACTTTTTTCATATCTACTTTAAAATTAATTGCGCTAATAATACCGTCGCCAAACTGCTCATGAACTAATGCCTTAAACGTTGTACCGTATACTTGCATCATTTCATAAAAACGGTAAATAGTCGGATCGGTTGGCATATTGTTTTCTACACTACCACGTAGTGGAATAGCTTTAAGTAATTCAACCGCACTTGCATCAAGGCCCAGCGTTTGTGCCACTTTTTCAGCGGCTTCTGCAGGCAATGGGTGCTGGCCTAATAAAGCCGCCGTCACGTAAACGTCGCTTAAACCTGTGCCCTCTGCAATTTGTTCAAACGACAGATTTTTTTCTGCTTTTGCAGCAATAATTATATCGGTTAATGCTAGGCGCGCCGTGTTGCTCACTTGAGATTGGATCATAATAGTACCTCTTACAATGGTTGGTTAAACAGCTACAGGAAGCTGAATTGGATATGCACGAACATCGGTATGTTCGGCAAGGGAAACAAACGTATTCGTTGCGCCATTTAAAGCTTCAATGCCGCCAGATTCGATATCATAAACCCAGCCATGTAATGCCAAGCGACCTTCGCCAAGCGCAAGACGCACCGATGGATGGGTTTTAATGTTTTCAAGTTGTGCAATCACGTTTTCGCGTACCATAGCTTCAATGCGCTCACGTTCATTTGCATGATTACGTGCTTCATTGACAATGCGAGCTGAGTCGGCGTAACGCAGCCAACTGCCAACAGCAGGCATGTGATCCATGCACTTACAGGTTGCTATTGCCGTCATTGCTCCGCAATCAGAATGGCCGCAAATAACCACATCGGTTACTTGCAGTGCAGTAACTGCATATTCAACTGATGCAGAAACCCCGCCAGGCTCAGGCCCGTAAGATGGGACGATGTTTCCGGCATTGCGAATAACAAATAATCCACCAGGTTCACGTTGTGTTACGAGCTCAGGCACTAAACGACTATCAGAACATGAAATAAACAAAGTCCGTGGATTTTGCTTAGTAGCCAAATTTTTAAATAAATCGGCACGCTCTGGGTATGCATCACTTTGAAACTTTAAAAAACCTTCAATGATATCTTTCATAACGGGTGTCTCTATATTGTCGATGAGATGAATATTACGCCCGCTTTTTAATAAGGTAAAAGACTGGTACATTATGATACCGATAAGAAATACTTATAGTAGAGCCATGATACTGCGTCATATCAATTACTTTTTGGCGGTTGCCAAGCACCAAAACTTCACTAAGGCGGCAGCTTCCTTGTATGTGTCGCAACCGGCGCTATCGCAGCAAATTAAACAACTTGAAGAAACTCTCGGTGCACCTTTATTTGACCGCTCAGGTCGCAGTGTAAAATTAACCGATGCCGGTGAGGTGTATGCCCGCTATGCACAAAAAGCATTGCAGGATTTAGCAGAAGGAAAGCGAGCTATTCATGATGTAAAAAACCTCAGCCGAGGTGCATTAAGAGTGGCTATTACACCCACCTTTACAACCTATCTTATTGGCCCCTTAATTAAAGCGTTTCATCAGCAACACCCTAATATCAGCTTAAGCATGGAAGAAATGTCGCAAGAGCGGATGGAAAAACGCCTACTTGATGATGAGTTTGACCTAGGCATTGCCTTTGAAGGCAGCCATAGTGCAGATATAGAAGCACATAATTTACTAGAAGAAACACTCGCATTGGTGGTTAACAAGCAGCATGAGTTAGCGCAGCAAAGCTCCATTGATTTGCATACGCTCAATGCGCAATCACTGGTGTTACTGAGTAATGAATTTGCAACGCGCGAACAAATAGAGCGCCATTGCCGTCAGCATAACGTGCAACCAAATGTGCTTATGGAGGCTAATTCACTCAGCGCAGTTATTGAAATAGTGCGTTATACCCAATTAGCCACACTGTTACCTTCAAATATTGCCAGTAAACATGAGGAGCTCACAGCGATCACACTTGCACCGTCGTTATTAAAGCGCACAGCTGTTATATTGCAGCGTCATGGGAGCTATCAAAGTGCAGCAACAACAGCGTTTATTAACCAAGCGCATCATACCGCAGCACTTATAAACACCCGCTCTTAGCTATATACATAAAAGCCGCTTAGTTTATTGATCTCGTGCTTGAGCATAAGCCAGCTATTGCCTACAATAGCGCATAATTAATTCAACGCAGATCACCATTATGACTGATACAAACAAACCAGAATTACCAAATCAACTGTCTATCAACCCACGTAGCAAATTTTATGTAGAAGAAGTATTTGAACATGAAATAGGTATTACTCTTAACGGTAAAGAGCGTTTTGACGTTGAAGAATACTGCATCAGCGAAGGTTGGATTAAAGTAGCAGCGCCTAAAGCGCTAGACCGTCGTGGTCAGCCATTACTTATGAAAGTAAAAGGCACTGTAGAAGCGTTTTATAAGTAAGCTAAGCCTTATTAAAATAAAGCGACACCTTTGGGTAGTCGCTTTTTTTGTGTCTGTTTAAAAGCATTGAGTTTTTTTCATGTTAAACCTGATGAAGTTTCATTATGAATTTTCAAAAAGTATGTTTGAATAGCTTTAATTATTTAGACGTTTAGAAGTCCATTATGAGCAAGTTAACAATATTAGATGGCGGTATGGGTCGTGAACTCAAGCGTATGGGTGCGCCGTTTTCACAGCCACTTTGGAGTGCTCAGGCACTCATAGAAGCTCCGCAATGCGTAACTCAAGCGCATCAAGCTTTTATAAATGCGGGGGCAGAAATTATTACGGTAAATAGCTACGCCTGTGTCCCCTTTCATTTAGGTGAAACGCTTTACCAAGCACAAGGCGCAGCACTTGCACAGCAGGCAGCGGTTATTGCAAAAGAAGCGGCTCAAAACACTAAACAAAACGTGCTAGTTGCGGGTTCATTGCCCCCCGCATTTGGATCGTATCGTGCTGATTTTTTCCAAAGTGAACGCGCATTTACTATTTTAGATACCCTATATAAAGCACAGGATGAATATGTAGACATTTGGATTGGTGAAACTATTTCCAGTATTGAAGAAGCTCATGTAATGGCAAGGGTGCTTAAGAATTCAAACAAACCATGTTATTACGCATTTACCTTAAATGATGAAGTAAGCGAACAAGCGACATTGCGCTCTGGTGAACTAGTATCAGACGCTATCCTAGCATTACTCGAATATAATATAGCGGGCATATTCTTTAACTGCTCTATTCCCGAGGTTATTGAACAAGCGCTGCGCGACACTAATCGCGTGCTAAAGCAGCAAAATAAGCACCTTGATTTAGGAGCCTTTGCGAATGGCTTTACCCCTATTGCCAGTGACTATAAAGCCAATGAAGGCTCGCAAGGTTACCGCGACTTATCACCCGCTGAGTATGTAGACTTTGCTAAACAATGGCGTAGCCTAGGCGCAACAATTATTGGTGGCTGCTGTGGTATTGGCCCTGAATTTATTGCAGCATTGGTAAAGTGGAAAAGCGATATTGAAGCGCTTTAATTTTAATGACTGCATTTGAGGATTAATAAACAATAAAGCCGACAAATGTCGGCTTTATTATCTTAACTTTTACTTACGCCAGCCACTCCACACATCATCTTCTGGGTTGGCTTTATTTTTCTTCTTTTTCTTACCAGTGCCTTCAGGCTTGGCCATGGGTTTGTCGTTTTTAAGCGCATCAGCTGCATCAAGATTCGCTTGGTTTACAGTAAAACCTGTTACCTCTTCGCGCTCTAAGCGTAGTTTGTTTTTCTTTTCAATAATTCTAAAGTGATGAAAGTCTTCATAATCAATTAACGATAACGCTAAGCCGACTTCACCTGCACGGCCGCTTCGGCCAATACGGTGCATGTAATCAGCAGGGCTACGCGGTAAGTTAAAGTTAATAACAACAGGCAATTTGGCAATATCTAAACCACGGGCGGCAATGTCGGTGGCAATTAACACCTCTATTTCGCCATCTTTAAACTTTTCGATTACTCGGGTACGTTCACTTTGGCCTTTATCACCATGGAATACTTGTGCGTTAACGCCGCGTTTTTCAAGCTTACTGACTAAGTGCTCACAGTCTTTTTTAGCGTTGACAAAAATAAGTGCTTGGCGCCATTGATGCTGCTTAATTAAATGCGCTAAAACCGTGGTTTTCTCACCTTTATTAACCGTAAATACGCGCTGAACTAATGTGCTTTCGCCTTTGCTTTGTACTTGTATTTCAACCGGATTAGTTAACAGCTCTTGCGTTAATTGTTTGACTTGCTCTGGGAACGTCGCTGAAAACAACATGGTTTGTTTTTTAGCAGGCATAAGCGCTAATAGCTCAGCAAGCTCTTCAGTAAAGCCAAGGCTTAACATGCGGTCAGCTTCATCAAGCACTAAAGTTTTTACTTTATCGAGCTTAATCGCATTGCTTGAGATTAAATCAAGTAAACGCCCTGGGGTTGCTACGATAATATCGGCACCGCCACGTAGAGCTTGCATCTGGGTATTAACCGACACACCACCAAATACCGCCACCGTTTTAATGGCGCCATTAAAGTTAGCAGAATACGATTTAACGCTATCGGCCACCTGCTTTGCAAGCTCACGGGTAGGTACCAAAATAAGCCCTGATACAAAGTTACCTTTGCTAGCAGTTTTTTTAGCACCTTGCGCTAAAAATAGCGTTTGTAGCATAGGCAAAGCAAAAGTTGCTGTTTTACCTGAACCGGTATTTGCCCCCGCAATTAAGTCACTCCCCGCCAAGATACTTGGGATTGCTTTTGCCTGAATAGGTGTAGGTTGCGTGTATTCAAGATCAGACAAACGAGCAATTAGCTCTGGAATAAGGCCAAGTTCGTTGAAATTACTAGGATTTGCGGATGAGGTCATAAAAGGTGCGGGCTCATTACTAAAAATAGCCTGTAATTTTAGCGTATTTAGCAGCTATTAAGTAGGGGTTAGTGATTTAAATCTCTTTATGGATAACAGCTGCGCGATTCGCGCAACAAGTTACGAGCAGGTTTCTGATATTTTTAGATAAGAGCTTATCCCACACTTTGTCATAAAAGACTTGTTTTGGTAGGTCTCTACTATTCTAAGATACAAAGTGACCTGCACGCTCAACTAACTCAGGGTAATGTATTATTGAAAACTCTTGATTTTGATTCCAACTAAAGTCATGTAAGATCATATCTCCAAGTTCTTCAGTACCTCTTTGAATTTCTGTAGATTTAACTCCACTTTTTCCTAATAACTTACTTATAACACTGATAATCTTACCTTCCGAAGCTACCTTTGAGTACAAATTCGACTCAGGATTATTCATTTTATTAATAAATATATCCCAATTTTGCTGGTTAGTATCAGTTCGAAACTTATTTTTCCACATTGGAATCGTGATTTTATACAATTCTGGCTTACTTATTTTTAATATCGCTAAAAATGCTAATGGTAATGTATACAATCTTTCTTTAGTCGTTAATTGAATAGCTTGAAGAATCTTAACTGCCTGCTCAATATCACGTAAACCTGCATCACATAAAACCGCAGTTTGAGCCAACAAATAAGCGTTACCATTATTATGTACAGCAATTAACTTATCATCACTAATAAGCTCTGTTTTCCATAAATACTCTGAGTAAGACAAGCGATTTGGTGACGGTAGATGATAAATTTGATCGAAAAATCTATTTAGGTATTTTTTAGATTCAAAATTATTACCATAAATAGCCTTGATCGAATGACTTAATTGCTCTGAGGCGGTAGCTACCACAAAGTAAACGCGGGGTATTTGGAATAAATGTTTAATCGTCTCGAGTAGTTCAATAGCATAACTAGGTCTACATCTATCGAGTTCATCTACGAATATAAAAATTGGTTTTTTATCATTACCCGCCTTTTTAGCGATCTCCCCTAAATTAGTTTTAAAAGTATTAATACTCTTTTCAATACTATCTTGATGTTCTAAGACGATATTTGTTGCTTGAGTAGTTAATCCTTCTACTAGTTTATTTGTAGCCTTATCTTCATCACCATCACTCAACATTAATTTATTTATTTGATTGAGAGAGTTGCCTGTCAATCTTTTTGCTATAAAGGATAAAAGCAATGGAGCAGCAGCAAGCTTAAATTTATTCCATTTAGTTTTTTGGCTTGCATTAGCCTTTTTATCAAAAAAGGGTTTTAATTCTTTATCGATAGCAGAGATAAAACCGAGCAAAGGGTTATCTGTAAAATCCTTCTCCCAAGCATTAAAATAGACGACTTCACAACCTTCAGATTTTAAATCTCTTCGCCAGTTTGTAAGAAAATAGGTTTTACCAAACCCCCACTCTGCATCAATATTTAAAACAAAAGGCTCATCTTTTTTTATTGTAAATCGATTGAGTAAGTATGCAGTTAGATACTTAGCATCTTCCTTTCTATTTAGCTTATCGTCATTCCATGGTGCCATTTTCAGAGTTCCTGATTTTGTTTATAGATATATCGTCATTGAATCATAAATAAACAAACTTTAACTTCTATTAAGAATAACTAGCTTATTTAGATTCTGCTTTAGCGACCATTACTAAGTTCTGCTTGTAACCTAGCTTTTGTTTCTCTTAAGTAATTTATATAAGGGTATGAGTCATCTGCAATGGCTAGAGCAGATTCCATCTGTTCAAGTGCTTGACGAGTATCACCTTGCATTTCATAGCCATAAGACAAGGCTGAAAGCGCATCGACTGATTTGGGGTGATTTTTTATATTGTATTTAAACACCTCAATAGCACGGGTAAATTGCTTGCTGCCCGTTAAGTTATAACCGAGTGTTCTAACAGCGCGGTCTGGTGGAGATACCTGTTCGCCCCATTGCTGAGATAATGTTTGATAATAAGCATCAATAGAGGCTACATCATCAGTTAAAGCACTGATAGGCATTTGTTTAGGTAAAAATAAGTTGTAATAGGCATTAAATATGCCTGCAGCAGAGGTTAAGCCATGCGAGATACCATCAAACGCATCACTAAAAAAGCGTAACCCCCGCACTTTATGTGATTGCAGTGATTGCAGCAATCCATTATACCTTTCACGCATTATGCCGGCTTCTTCGCCAATATTGATATAAACGTAGTTATTCAGGTCTTTCGTTTTAGCTATAAACGACTTAGTCGCCTTTACCGATGCGCCATAGTTCCACCAAACCGCAGGGCTATAAGCAATATGCGCTTGAAATAGTTCGGGCTTTGCCTGCAAAGCATATAGCGCAAATACACCTCCAGCGGAAGCGCCAGAAATAACCTTATAGTCATGCGTACGATAATTTTTATTAACGAGAGGAATAAGCTCTTGTTCAAAGAACGCTAAAAACGTTGCAGCACCGCCCCCTTCACCAACTGGGCCCTGTGGCTCTTTATTCACTGTAGGGTAAAAATCTCTAAGTCGATTAGTGTTTTCAATAGCGACAATAATTACCTCAGGCGCACGATTATCATTTTGTAAACGCTCAATAACAGCACTGGCAAGCGGTATATTACCCGCCCCATCTAAGCGATAAACAACAGGATATGCCTTCTTTGGCTCAGCTTGGTAGCTCTTTGGTAACTGCACAACAACTGTGCGCTCTTCGTTTAAAACAGCCGATTTAATAGTGTGCGTGTGCACAGAGTAATCTGTACTTTGCTGTTTAGTGTCAGATTGTGAAAAGGCACTTTGTGAACTAAAAGCAAAAAAGCTAACAAAACAAATGACGGTTAAAAAACGCATGACTAATCCCTTAGAGAATAATAAGTTACTTAAGCTAACAGACTTTCAGGCACAAAAAAAGCGCCTTAAGCGCTTTTTTAACATTAATAAAAACCTATAACCTTTTGATTTTACTCAACTGTAACCGATTTTGCTAGGTTGCGTGGTTGGTCAACGTCAGTGCCTTTAATAACCGCTACATAGTACGATAGTAACTGTAGTGGAATTGTATAATTAAAAATCATAGTTTAAACGTTAGCAATGAAATCTTTATGTTCTTAGTTTAAAAAACTCATATATGATACTTTTCGAGTATATGGATTTAATTAAACTATAAGGGAATATTTATGCCTCAATTTAATTTGCATTTAAATCAAACAAACCTAGTACATTGCAATGATTTTGCGCCTCAGAACATTTTTAAAGGCTCTTCTACCGATGTATAAAATACCCGAAATCATTTATTTTATAGTGTCGCTTCCAGCATTGATATTTTTCCTCATTTCAACCTTATGCTTCACTCGTATTTCAATGAAACACATAGAGAAAAAAATGCGTGAGGAAGGGATACATGAACCACTTTGGGATAAAGGGCTGGGTATAAGAGTGAGCATGTATGGCAAAGTAATAAGGCGGCAAAAACCCGTAAAGGCGACGGTTGTTAATGATGAAGCCATTTTACGACACGCCAGACCTATAGATTTAATTTTAGCTCGCACAATGCATTACTCTTTCGTAATTATGATGACCCTAGCCGTTTATGGCTACTTTGCTTATGATTTAGGTAATCGCGCATATTAAAAAGGCGCACAAAGCGCCTTTTACATTCAACCAAAATTATAACCTGTTGATTTTATTCAACTGTAACCGATTTTGCTAAGTTACGTGGTTGGTCAACATCTGTGCCTTTAATGACCGCTACATAGTACGACAGCAACTGTAGTGGAATTGTATATACAACAGGGGCAATTACGTCATCTACGTGGTTTACGTTGATTACACGCATTGTGTCGTCTGACTCAAAGTGTGAGTCTTTATCAGCGAATACATAAATGATGCCGCCGCGAGCACGTACTTCTTCTACGTTTGATTTAAGCTTTTCAAGCAATTCATTGTTTGGTGCTACAACAATAATTGGCATGTCAGCATCAATAAGCGCTAATGGGCCGTGTTTAAGCTCACCTGCTGCGTAGGCTTCAGCGTGAATGTATGAAATCTCTTTAAGCTTAAGTGCGCCTTCCATCGCGATTGGGTATTGTGAGCCGCGCCCTAAAAACAGTGAATGGTGTTTATCAGCAAATTCTTCAGCAAGGTCTGCAATGCCATCAGCCAATAGTAGCGTTTCTTCTAATTTAGCTGGAAGCAATTTTATAGCGTTAACAATCGTGCTTTGATCTAATCCTTTTTCTTGCGCAATAGACGCAGTAAGCATTAACAAACCAACAAGCTGTGTAGTAAATGCTTTAGTAGATGCAACACCAATTTCAGCACCGGCTTTGGTCATAAAGGCAAGATCAGATTCACGCACAAGCGATGAGCCTGGTACGTTACAAATAGTCATTGACCCCATGTAGCCTTGCTCTTTAGCTAAACGAAGTGCTGCTAAAGTATCAGCCGTTTCGCCTGACTGTGAAATCGTTACTAGTAGGCTGTTTTCGTGTACAAATGACTGACGGTAACGGAACTCAGAGGCAATTTCGACGTTACAGCTAACACCTGCAAATTGCTCAAGCCAGTAACGAGCAACCATACCTGAGTGGTATGACGTTCCACAGGCAATAATTTGTACGTGTTTTACGTCTTTAAATATTTGCTGTGCGCTATCGCCAAAAGCATCAATAGCTACGCGGTCATCGTTTAAACGTCCTTCAAGGGTGTTACGTACTGCAAGTGGCTGCTCATAAATTTCTTTTAGCATGTAGTGACGGTAATCACCTTTACCTGATGCATCTTGTGTGATGTTTGATTCAACAACTTCACGCTCAACCGCGTTGCCATCTGCATCAAAAATTTCTACAGTGTCGCGAGTAATACGCGCTACATCACCTTCTTCTAAGAAGATAAAGCTGCGAGTTACTGGTAATAATGCAAGTTGATCAGAAGCAATAAAGTTTTCACCAAGGCCTAAACCAATAACTAACGGGCTACCTGAGCGCGCTACAATAATTTCGTTATCATTCGCTTTATCAAACACAACGGTACCAAATGCGCCTTCAAACTGTTTAACAGCTGCTTGAACTGACGCTAATAAAGTAGTGTGCTGCTGACGTAACTGATGAATTAAATGCACCATTACTTCGGTGTCGGTATCTGATAAAAACTCGTAACCGTCGCCTTTAAGTGCTGCACGCAAACTTGCGTGGTTTTCAATAATACCGTTATGTACAAGCGCTAATTGATTGCTTGAAACATGTGGGTGAGCATTAGCTTCAGTTACACCGCCATGAGTCGCCCAACGAGTGTGTGCAATACCTGTGTGGCCGCTAACACCAGCTTGTTCAAGTGCTGACTCTAAGTTTACAACCTTACCAACTGCTTTAACTGTATTAAGTGTATTGCCTTCAAGTAAAGCTACACCTGCTGAGTCATAACCGCGGTACTCAAGACGCTTAAGGCCTTCAACTAAGATTTTATTTACTGGACGTTCTGCAACAGCCCCAACGATTCCACACATAGTGTCTCCATTAATTTTTTAATTCTAGCAACTCACGATGTAGTTGCTATTGTATAATCTCTGCGCAAATTAGTTTTACACCACACGCCTCTATGGCTGCACGCTTATCACTTGCTAAGCCACTGTCGGTTATTAATGTGGTTACTGTTTGCCACGGTAATTCTAAATTTGGTATTTTTCGGCCAATCTTTTCTGACTCAACCAGCACAATAACTTCGCGCGCAGCTTTAGCCATGACTTGGCTTAATCCAACAAGTTCATTAAACGTAGTTGTTCCACGCGTTACATCAATGCCATCGGCACCTATAAATAGCTGATCAAAATCATATGAGCATAGAACATTTTCAGCTACTTGCCCTTGAAACGATTCTGAATGCGGATCCCACGTTCCACCTGTCATCAAAAGTGTTGGCTCGTTTTCAAGTGCTAATAAACGTGTTGCCACTTTAATGGCGTTAGTCATAACAACTAACCCCTGCTTGGTAGCCAACTCAGGGATCATCGCTGCAGTGGTGCGGCCGCTGTCAATAATAATGCGGTTATGATCTTTTATAAGCGCCGCTGCTGCCTTAGCAATGGCTACTTTGCGCTTAGAATCGATCTCATCGCTTACTATCTCTTTTGGTAGCGCAATAGCTCCACCATATCGGCGCAGCAACAAGCCACTTTTCTCAAGCGCGGTTAAGTCTTTCCGAATGGTTACTTCTGATGTTTGAAACTGTTCAGCAAGGGTCTCAACAGCCACTTCACCAAGCTCATTTACTTGGCTAAGGATCAGATGACGGCGTTGCTGTGTATTTCGTTTGGTCATTAAGTAACTACCATTAAGTTTCGTTTCGAAAGTTAGGGGATTTTAAACGAAACATAATAAATGGCAAGTGAATGCATAAAAAAAGCGCAGTTTTATTCAAATTATCATCATGCTCAAAGTAGGTTAAGCTAGACACCATTATTTAAGTTAAACAAAATTGATATGCAGCCATTTAATAGTATTAGTAAAGAGAATCTAACGCAGCGTAAAGCTGTGCACGAAATTTGCCGCTTATTTAATAAAAGCCCCAGTAAAGGTAATTTAAAGCGAATAAAAGAATTATGCTCACACTGTGGTGATGGAGTAATTATTGAAGCGGGCTTTCATTGTGACTATGGCAGTCAAATACATATAGGTGATCGTACTTTTATAAACATTAACTGTACTGTATTAGATGCACCAATTAATGAAGGAGTGATTACGATTGGTAGCGACTGCTTAATTGGCCCTAATGTTCAGCTATTAGCAGTTTCGCATGCTGTGAACCCAACTGAGCGCCTCAATAAAGAAAACTTTGCAGCACCAATCTCCATAGGTAATAACGTATGGATTGGCGCGGGAGTTATTGTGTTAGCTGGTGTTACCATTGGTGATAATGCTGTTATTGGTGCGGGTTCAGTGGTAACTAAGAGCATTGCATCAAACACCGTGGTTGCCGGCAACCCAGCACGTGAAATAAGAAAGTGCTAAGGATCATCGTTAAGCCTTAGGCTCATATTTACCCTTATATCTCGAACCCGTATTTTCACTTTATTCCAGATGCAAAAAAGCCCGACTCTTTAAAGTCGGCCTTGCTTGTATTTGGAGTCGGTGCGCTACTTCGTAGTGACCACGCAGTAGAATATCGTAGTGCCTACAGCGCTAGAGAGCCACATAGCAAGGTACATTTAATGTTTTTAATGGGATGCGTTGGCTCTGAGGTTAACGTTGCGCTATTTTGCCCATGGGTTTCATAATACTCAACCACGCTACGGTTGCCTGGTTAACGCTGTGCAGCTGATAGCTGACGGCTGATATTTTCAGTTTCCTGCAGACGTAAAAAAGCCCGACTCTTGCGAGTCGGGCTTTCTTGTATTTGGAGCCTGGTAATGTCCTACTTTCACATAGCAAATGCTACACTATCATCGGCGCTGTTTCGTTTCACTACTGAGTTCGGCATGGGGTCAGGTGGGTCCAAAACGC
>NZ_MTQB01000016.1:0-92649 GCF_001974855.1 Pseudoalteromonas sp. SK18
GTAATAAATAGAATTAATAACCTACCTAATTTTAGTCAATGGAAATCTAAAATTGAAAGGACGGTTATTAAAATCCCCAATGAAATTAATTTAGTTTTTTTTTCACGTATTTCTCCCATGAAAAATCTTCATTACTTATTAGATATCCTATCTGAAATAGATATAAATGTTAATTTAGATGTATATGGGCCTAAAGAAGATCTTAACTACTTAAATAGTTGTGAAAATAAAATATCAGTATTGCCAAATAACGTGAAAGTTAATTTATTAGGTACCCTTTCTCCAGAAAATGCATACAGCGTTATGAAAGAATATGATTTATTTGTTTTACCTACTTTGGGAGAGAATTTTGGCCAAGCAATATGGGAAGCACTTGCCTCTTCCTTACCTATATTAATTAGTGATAGAACTCCGTGGAAAAACCTAGAAAAGATAGGAGTAGGTTGGGAAGTAAGTCTTGAAAAGCCTTCTCATTTTCTGCGTATTATAAAAAAAGTTTACTCAATGGATGAACATGAGCATCGAATCCTAAGAGATAAAAGCAGAAAGTTTGCTCTTGATTACGTTGAAAGTAGTGACTCTCTACATAAGTTGAGAATCATTTATTCTCGTTGATTTTAAATTTTACATAGGTTATTTATGTTTAAAAGCAAAGTTTTACTTATTACCGGCGGCACCGGCTCATTTGGCAATGCAGTTTTGCGTCGCTTTTTAAATACAGACATTAAAGAAATTCGCATTTTTTCACGAGATGAGAAAAAACAAGACGATATGCGCAAGCACTTTAACTCTGACAAATTAAAGTTTTATATTGGCGATGTACGCGATAGCCAAAGCATTAATACTGCAATGCGCGGTGTTGACTACGTATACCATGCTGCAGCACTAAAACAAGTTCCATCATGTGAGTTTTACCCATTAGAAGCCGTTAAAACTAACGTGCTAGGA
This sequence comes from Pseudoalteromonas sp. SK18, assembly GCF_001974855.1. Lineage (GTDB taxonomy): Bacteria > Pseudomonadota > Gammaproteobacteria > Enterobacterales > Alteromonadaceae > Pseudoalteromonas. The sequence continues at coordinate 949 of NZ_MTQB01000016.1, forward strand.
ACAGAAAATGTGTTAGAAGCTGCCATAGCTAATAATGTTGAACGCGTTGTGTGTTTGAGTACAGATAAAGCTGTGTACCCAATTAATGCGATGGGTATTTCAAAAGCGATGATGGAAAAAGTGATTGTGGCTAAAAGCCGTAATTTAGAGCATACCAATACCACAATATGTTGTACGCGCTATGGTAACGTAATGGCATCACGAGGCTCGGTTATTCCTTTGTTTATTCGCCAGGTGGTTAATAATGAGCCTATTACTATTACCGACCCAAGCATGACCCGCTTTATGATGACTTTAGACGATGCGGTTGACTTAGTATTACATGCTTTCGAGAATGGTCAAAATGGCGATGTTTTTGTACAAAAAGCGCCAGCAGCAACTATAGACGTGTTAGTAACCGCGTTACTCGATATGCTTAACAAACCTGAGCATGTTGTAAATGTGATTGGCACCCGCCATGGTGAAAAGTTGTTTGAAGCTTTATGTAGCCGCGAAGAAATGTTTGTAGCGCAAGAGCAAGGTGAATACTTTAGAGTACCTGCCGATAATAGAGATTTAAACTACTCAAAGTTTTTTGAAGAAGGTGACGCAGACCTTTCTAAAGTAGAAGACTACAACTCGCATAATACCGATCGTTTAGATGTTGAAGGTATGAAGCAACTACTACGCAAGCTTGATTTTATGCGTGAAATTGAATCTGGAAATATCGTCGTTCCGGAAGGGGTGTAAGCATGAAGGTATTAATTTTAGGGGCTACAGGCATGTTGGGTTATAGCTTGTTTAGCAACTTAAATGAACACGCTCACTTATCGGTATTTGGTACAGTTAGAAGTATTGCTGGCAAAGAACATTTTTTTAAAGACACTCAGCAGCAGTTAATTACAGGTGTTGACGCTTACGACATTAGTTTTCTGCAGCACGCAATCGAAACAGTGGCTCCTGATGTAGTAATTAACTGTGTGGGTTTAATTAAACAGCATGGTATTTCAAAGCAGCACATAGATGCAGTTAAAATTAATGCATTACTGCCACATGAGTTGGCCAATGTTTGTGATCAGTTTAATGCAAAATTGATTCATTTTTCTACTGACTGTGTTTTTACCGGTGAGGTAGGCTTATATACCGAAGACTCATTACCCGATGCGCGTGACTTGTATGGTAAATCTAAGTGTTTAGGTGAAGTAAGTTATGGCAAACATCTATCGTTACGAACCTCGATTATAGGGCATGAGCTTACTTCTGCTGTAAGCTTAGTAGACTGGTTTTTATCGCAAGGCGAAAGCACTAAGGGCTTTTCTAAAGCCGTGTTCTCTGGCTTGCCTACCTGTTATATAGCGAAGCTGTTGGTAGAGTATATTTTACCAAACCCAGAGGTTGCAGGCTTATTGCACTTATCGGTAGACCCAATTGATAAATACACGTTATTAAAGTTGATTGCAGAGCAATACCAAAAAAAAATTACTATTGCTGAGTCGCAAGAGCTGGTTATAGATCGTTCGCTAAACTCAGATAAATTTAGGCAATTAACGCAGTTTAGCCCACCTCCTTGGAACGAGCTTGTTGAATATATGCATACAGATTACGTAAAAAGGTATAAAGCATGAAAAAGTTAAAAGTTGTTACAGTTGTAGGCACTCGTCCAGAGATTATTAGGCTGTCATGCACCATTGCAAAGCTAGATAAGTTTTGTGAGCATGTGTTAGTGCATACTGGGCAAAACTACGATTATGAACTTAATCAAATATTTTTTGAAGATTTAGGCATTCGCGCACCAGACATATTTTTAGAGTGTGCCGGAGCTACTGCCGCCGAAACCATGGCGCAAGTAATTAGCAAGGCCGATGCCATGTTTGCCGATGTACAGCCCGATGCAATTTTAATATTAGGAGACACTAATAGTGCAATGGCAGCTATTCCGGCTAAACGTAAAAAAATCCCAATTTTTCATATGGAAGCAGGTAACCGCTGTTTTGACATGCGCGTACCCGAAGAAATTAACCGTAAAATAGTGGATCATATTTCTGACGTTAACATGCCTTATACCGACATAGCGCGTGAATACCTATTAGCCGAAGGCTTAAAGCCCGATCTAATTGTTAAAACAGGCAGTCCAATGGATGAAGTGCTAAATCGCTATGAAGCCAAAATTGCCAATGCTGAAATTTTAACCACGCTAGGATTAATATCGGGTGAGTACTTTTTGGTAAGTGTGCACAGAGAAGAAAATGTAGACTCAGAGACAAACATTAACAGTTATGTAAAAGCTTTGAATGCCATTGCCGAAAAATATCAGTACCCTATTATTGTATCGACTCATCCTCGTACTAGAAAAAAAATTGACTTACTTAACCTTGAGTTTCACCCGTTAGTTAAATTGTTAAAACCACTTGGTTTTAGCGATTACGTAAAACTGCAAATGGAGGCGAAAGTTGTATTAAGTGACAGCGGTACCATTACCGAAGAGTCGTCTATTTTAAACTTTCCTGCCATTAATATTAGAGATGCACAAGAGCGCCCCGAAGGCTTTGAAGAAGGTGCGGTTATGTTTACAGGTATGAATGTAGAACGCATACTACAAGCTATCGAAATACTTGATAAACAACCTCGTGGTGAACACAGACTTATTAATAAAGTGCAAAACTACATTGCTCCTAATGTGTCAGACAAGGTATTACGAACCATTATAAGTTATACCGACTATGTAAACAGAGTTGTGTGGAAAAAATATTAATGCGTATCGCTCTTTTACCCGATGATTATTTGCCAAGTAGTACATTGGTGCATGCAAAAATGTTTCATGAACTTGCACAAGAGCTTATAAAGCAGGGACATGATGTAGTAGTTATTACACCAGGGTTACCTGATCAAAATATAAAACTCCTTAAAGAAACCTTTGATGGAGTGCAGGTGTGGCGCTTTCGGGCAGGAGAAAGACGAGGTGTCAGCAAACTAAAGCGAGCACTTAATGAGAGTTTATTGTCATTTCATGCTTGGAGTGCTATCAAGGGGGAGGTAGATAAAGCCCCTTTCGATTTATGTGTGAACTACTCCCCAACAATTTTTTTTGGTGGTTTAACAACTAAGCTCAGAGAAAAGTATAATACATATATTTATTTGGTTTTGAGAGATCTCTTCCCACAGTGGGTAATTGATGAGGGGATGATTAAAGAGGCTTCTTTAATAGCTAAATACTTTCGTTACTTCGAACATTTAAACTATAAGGCATCAGATACGATAGGTTTAATGTCTCAAGCGAATATTGATTATTTTTCTTCGACGAACCCGCAATATAAAAATACTGAAGTGCTTTTAAATTGGGCATCTGTAATACCTTCAAAATTTGATAGTTATTCGATAAATATTAGAAAAGAATTTAAACTTACTAACAAAGTAATTTTTTTTTACGGTGGTAATATAGGTCATGCTCAAGACATGAGCAATTTACTTCGACTTGCTAATAATATTAAAGGTTACTTAAACGCTCATTTTTTATTTATTGGGCAAGGTGATGAGTTTGAGCTTATTAATACCCTCAAAGATGATTTAGAGTTAGATAATGTAACTATATTACCCTCTGTAAATCAGGTTCAATATAAAGAAGTTTTAACTCAAGTAGATGTTGGTTTATTCTCACTTGCAAAAACGCATAAAGCTCATAATTTTCCAGGCAAGCTTTTAGGTTATATGACTCAGTCGTTACCTATATTAGGCAGTGTTAACACTGGTAATGATTTGATTAATTATATTAATGATTCCAAATCAGGGTTTGCTTATGTAAATGGTAATGATGAGGAGCTAACGGAAGGAGCTATAGCTCTATTGAGTGATATAGCATTACGCAAGAAAATGGGGGCTAACGCGTATAAACTATTGAAACAAAAGTTTTCTGTTGAACAAGCGGCACGAAAGCTCTTATCAGTAATGGAATAGTTATGTTGAAAATATTAGTTACGGGTTATTCTGGTTTTGTTGGTAATGTATTAGCTTCGCAGTTAAAGGGTGGCTATCAATTAAACTTACTAGGAAGAAAGCCATCTAATTTAGGTTGTGTTTATACGCATAGTATAGATTCAAAATCACCTTACTCAGATGCTTTGAGTAATGTTGATGTGGTTGTGCATTGTGCAGCAAGAGTTCACATCATGAATGATATTGCTCGTGACCCTCTTAATGAGTTTAGAGGTGTAAACACTCTCGGAACACTTAATTTAGCAAAACAAGCAGCTCAGGCTGGTGTTAAGCGTTTTATCTTTTTAAGTACCATCAAAGTTAATGGTGAAAGTACAACTGGCAAAGCTCCCTATACAGCGCATGATCAACGCGCCGCCGAAGATCCTTATGGCATCTCGAAAGCAGAGGCTGAACAGCAGCTATTGGAACTGGGTAAGCAAACTGACATGGAGATTGTGATTATCCGCCCACCATTAATATATGGTGAAGGGGTGAAAGCAAATTTTGCATCATTGATGCATTTTGTAGGTAAAGGATTACCATTACCTTTTAGATCAATTAAAAATAATAAGCGCAGCTTAGTTTCTGTTTATAATTTGGTTGATTTAATTAAGGTATGTATTGAGCATCCAAAAGCGGCTAACCATGTGTTTTTAGCGTCTGACGATTATGATTTATCGACGGCTGAAATGGTAGCGTTAATGGCTAAGGTGCAAAATAAAAAAAATCGTGCTTTACCCATGCCTGTTTGGTGTTTTAAATTAGCAGGTAAATTATTTAATAAAAACGATGTTATTGATAGATTAACTGGCTCACTTCAGTTAGATATTTCCCATACAAAAAATACGCTTAATTGGTCGCCTCCATACTCAGTTGAGCATGGTTTTAAACTTGCTGCTAAAAAGCCTTCAACAAAATAATTATTGGATTTATAAATGATACGTTTACTCGACTTTTTGTTTTCACTTTTTGGATTGTTATTCGCACTGCCATTTTTAGTGATTTTGTACATTATTGGTTTATTTGATACCGGCTCCCCTATATTCATGCAAGAACGTGTTGGCCGTAATAAAAAGCCATTTACATTAGTTAAGTTTAGAACTATGACCGTTGATACCGCATCGGTAGCAAGTCACTTAGCAAGTACTGCATCAATTACACCTTTTGGTGGGTTTTTACGTAAAACTAAGTTAGATGAGCTTCCGCAGCTTTGGAATGTGCTAAAAGGCGAAATGAGCTTGGTAGGTCCTCGCCCTGGTTTATTTAACCAAGAAGAATTAACGCAAGCGCGAGAAGCTAAAAATATTTTTGCAGTGCGCCCAGGTATTACAGGCCTAGCTCAAGTGAATGAGATTGATATGTCTACCCCTGAGTTGCTAGCTAAAACAGATCGTGAAATGATTGATACGCTAACAATTGGTAATTATTTTAAATATATACTAATGACGGTGACTGGTAGTGGTAGTGGTGATAGAGTTAAATAATTTAAAGGTTAAAGGTTAAAGGTTAAAGGTTCTAGACTCTAGATTCTAGGTTTTAAATGCTAAGAAAAGGTACTTCTCATGGATGGCTTTATCCGTTCAATCATAAATGCACCACGTGCTAAAAAGCGTGTAATTACTCTATGTATTGATTCACTTTTTATAGCAGCCGCTTTTTGGTTAGCGCTTATTGTTAGGCTTGATAGCTTTGAGCCTTTAAAAAGTGCTAATAACTGGTTGTTGTTAGCGATGTTAATACCTGTCAGCTTGTTGGCATTTATTAATTTAGGTTTATACCGCGCTGTACTTAGGTATATGAACTCGCAAGCTTTGTGGGCGATTATTTTAGGTACACTTATTACAACTATAAGTTTAGTGATTCTCGCGTTTTTTATAAATGTAAGTATACCGCGAACAATGCCATTTATTTTTGCATGGCTTTGCTTATTAACTGTTGGTGGCTCACGTATTTTAGTGCGCGCACTTATTGGTAAAATGATGACTAACAACAAAGAGTCGGTAATCATTTATGGTGCGGGCTCTGCAGGGCGCCAACTTGCTACTGGCTTAAATGCGGGACCGGAATACTTTGTAAGTGCCTTTATTGACGACGATGTAACAAAGCATGGTTCAGTGATTCAGGGTATACCAGTTAAGGCTTTTAAAGAAATACATGATTTAGTACACAAAGGTAAAGCATCTAAGGTACTACTTGCAATACCCAGTGCAAGCCGTGCTCGGCGTAAAGAAGTTCTTGCTCAGCTTGAGCCATTAACTATTAAAGTGCTTTCAATTCCTGGGATGGCTGATGTTGTTGAAGGTAAAGCTAAGCTTTCGGAATTTAGAGATGTTGGTGTAGAAGATTTACTAGGCCGCGACCCCGTAACACCAAAGCCTGAATTAATGACTGCAAATATAGCTAATAAAGTAGTTATGGTTACAGGTGCTGGTGGTTCTATTGGCTCTGAGTTATGTAGGCAAATAGTTAAAATAAAGCCAACTAAATTAGTACTTTTTGAGCGTAGCGAAATCGCCCTTTATTCAATTGAAAAAGAGCTGGCTGAATATATAGCTCGGCAACAATTAACTATTGAGTTAATTCCTATTATGGGGTCGGTACAACGGGTTAACCGCCTTGAAACTGTAATGCTTACCTTTGGTGTGCAAACTGTTTACCATGCAGCGGCTTATAAGCATGTGCCATTGGTTGAGCACAATGTAGTAGAAGGCGTACGTAATAATGTTTTTGGTACCTATTACGCAGCCAAAGCGGCTGTTAATACTAAGGTTGATACTTTTGTTTTGATTTCTACCGACAAAGCAGTGCGCCCAACAAATGTAATGGGGGCTACTAAACGCATGGCCGAATTAGTACTACAAGGCTTAGCACAAGAGCAGGGCACTAAACATACAACGCGTTTTTGTATGGTACGCTTTGGTAATGTGCTAGGCTCGTCGGGCTCGGTTGTGCCGTTATTTCGCCGTCAAATTCAACAAGGCGGCCCAATTACATTAACGCATCCTGATATTACTCGTTATTTTATGACCATACCCGAAGCAGCCCAGCTTGTTATACAAGCGGGAGCAATGGGTAAAGGTGGAGGCGTATTTGTACTCGACATGGGCGATTCAGTAAAAATAAAAGATCTCGCTACTAAAATGGTTAGGTTATCAGGCCTTGAAATTAAAACCGAGCATAACCCGCATGGCGATATTGAAATAAAATGCACAGGTTTACGCCCTGGCGAAAAGCTATATGAAGAGCTATTAATAGGCGATAACGTAGAACAAACACCGCACGAGCGTATAATGACTGCAAACGAAGTAATGCTGCCACTCAATGAGCTTAATGTATTTATTGATGCTCTAGATACTGCTTGTCATAACTTTGAGCATGAAAAAATTCGTCAGTTATTACTTGATGCACCTACAGGCTTTAATCCTACTGACGGTATTTGTGATTTAGTATGGAATGCCAAAAAAGGGGCTTCAGTTGAAACCAAGCCACAAGCTAATGTTGTTAACTTTAAAAGTTAACAGTAAAGCGGAATGGGTATCGCATTCCAAACTGAAATTTATATAGCAGTGCTAAGCTTATTAACATTATTGTTAAGCGTTAAGCGTTAAGCGCGAGTTTTTACTCGCGCTTTTTGTTTTTTTATATTCTATTTTTGAAACTAAATTTTGTAAAATTTATTAAGGAATGATTATGGCACGTAAATATTTTGGGACCGATGGGGTAAGAGGTAAAGTAGGCACTTTTCCTATTACCCCTGATTTTGCAATGAAGCTAGGCTGGGCTGCTGGCACTGTTTTAGCCTCAAGTGGTACTAAAGAAATTTTAATAGGAAAAGATACGCGTAATAGCGGCTATATGTTTGAGGCGGCAATAGAAGCTGGCCTTTCTGCTGCGGGTGTAAATGTTGCGTTTGTTGGACCTATGCCAACCCCTGCTGTTGCTTATTTGGCGTCTACATTTAGAGCGGATGCCGGTGTAGTGATTAGTGCATCGCATAATCCATTTTATGATAATGGTATTAAGTTTTTTAATAACTTTGGTACTAAGTTAAACGATGAACAAGAGCTAGAAATTGAAGCTTTGCTTGAGCAAGCTTTAAACAATAACGCGATGCAATGTGTAAGCTCTGAGTTGCTAGGTAAAGCTAGGCGTATTAATGACGCCGCTGGTCGTTATATTGAATTTTGTAAAGCAATATTCCCTAAAGATTTGACACTTGAAGGGTTAAAAATTGTTGTTGATAGTGCAAATGGTGCAGCTTACCATATCGCTCCTAATGTATATTCGGAACTTGGTGCCGAGGTTATTAGTATTAATGATAAACCTAATGGTTTAAATATTAATGAGCAATGTGGTGCAACACATCTAGATAGCTTGCAAGCCGCTGTATTAGAGCACAAAGCCGATTTAGGTATAGCACTCGACGGCGATGCCGACAGATTAATGTTAGTAGATGACTTGGGCACTGTGGTTGATGGTGACCAAATACTTTATGTTTTAGCAAAGGCCGCTAAGCTTCAAGGCAACCTACAAGGTGGTGTTGTTGGTACTTTAATGTCTAACTTAGGTTTAGAGCTTGCATTAAAGCAAATGGATATCCCATTTAAACGCGCTAAAGTGGGTGATCGCTACGTAGTTGAGCAGTTAAAAAATACCGGTTGGAAATTAGGCGGTGAAGGTTCTGGCCATATTTTATATTTAGATTATGCGACTACGGGTGATGGTATCGTAGCCTCATTATTAGTGTTAACGGCACTTATTCAGCAAAAGCAGTCTTTAAAGGACTATGTTGCTGGTATGCAAAAGTTACCACAAGTACTGTTAAATGTGCGTTTAACACAAAATAATGCAGATGAAATATTAAATACTGATGGAGTTAAACTAGCGGTTACTGAGGCTGAAGCTAACCTAGCAGATACTGGCCGTGTTTTATTACGCAAGTCAGATCAAAAGATTAAACCAAGCTCGGTGTTAAAATTTATGGTAGCGGGCAATGGGCTACAGGCTTAGAACCTAAAACCTAAAACCTAACTATCTGGCTCGCATCAATTCTGTGAGTAGTTTACAATTGTGAGTTCGGTTGATAAATGCTGATGATTGATCGTTAAGCTAAGGTTACAGGATATATAGTATGGAAAATTGGTATTTAGTTATGTGCAAACCCCGTCAAGAAGAAAGGGCAAAAGCTAACTTAACCAATCAAGGGATTGAGGCATTTTACCCCAAATTAACAACAGAAAAGCTCATTAAAGGTCGTCGTACTGTTAAGCAGCTCGCTTTGTTTCCTAATTATTTGTTTGTTCGTCTTGATTTAAAAAGCGGGTGTTTTTCTGCTGTAAAAAATACCCGCGGTATTGGTGGGTTTGTATCTTATGGTGTGAGTTATCAAGTGGTACCCACAAGTTTAATTGAACAATTACAAAGTGAATGCTCACAAACTGTTGAGTCAACCATGCCAAAAGCGGGTGATGTAGTGAGCGTTAATAACGATTCTTTTAAAGGTATTCAAGCAATTTACAAAGAGCCCAATGGCGATATGCGCAGCATTTTGTTAATTAATTTACTGAATAAGCAAATAGAAATGAGTGTAGATAATAAAGATATTGAATCTTAGATTAGGTGCTAGGTAGAGGTTAAGCCAAACACGGTGTTAAAATTCACGACAGCGGGCAGCTGTTTATCGGCATCGGGTAACGAGCGACGAGCCTAGAGCCTCGAACCTAAATTCTAATACCGACGCGGGGTGAACCCGCTGCTACATGCATAAAAAAACCTTGCGATATTAGCCGCAAGGTTTTTAAATACCTCGAACCTCGAACCTCGAACCTCGAACCTCGAACCTCGAACCTCGAACCTCGAACCTTGAACCTAATCCCTAGAACCTAAAATCTTCATGAAGGCGTTGCCAATGAGTTTTAAGTTGTTGTTTATGTGCTTTACTCATTGGTAAATTCTTAATCGCATCTGGCCATTGTGTACGCGCTTTATTAATTACATCATCTAAATGAGGTTTTATAGCTCGCCAAGGAATGTCTGCTTTTTTAGACCAGTATTCAAAATGTTTATAAGAGATATCGTACCATGCTTTTGTTTTCGCGAGGTTGAGTGCAAAATGTTGCTCATTTGCAATGTAAACACTGGTTGTAACTATATCATAAGCAGGTGATAGCCTTGGCGTTGTTCTATCTGAATATAATAAACTCCAATTTTTTAGGTGGGCGTCACCATTAGCTAGCAGAATATTAGCAAGTAAACGTCTTGCTAGCTGTTGTACATCAGCGAGTCCATCCTCTGAAAACTGATATAAGATCCTTGCTATTTGCTCATAGTTTCCTGAATTGTATTTATCGTGTGGGTACTTAACGAGTACTTGTGCAAAATCTTCCATGTGAATTCGTTGATTGTTTTGCCTATCGAATCGCTTTATTGCAAACGCTAGTTTTTCATCAGGTAAATTAATTTGAGGTAAATTATCTAATTGTTCAATATTAACTAGTTTTATATCCGGAATATCCACACCTACCATTGACGCTAAAGTCATGGATGTAAACTCATTAGTAGGCACATCTTTATGTTTAGTTGAGGGGGTTTTTATGATCCAATCACCTAACACATTATCTCGTGCTAAATTATATCGGCCGTCTTTTTCTTTCATAGAAAATTTCATTTGGACACCAGCCAAAGAAAATTTATTCTCTTGATTTAACTTGTCAAAATTCACCGCAGTTACTTGGCCATGACTATTAAATAGGCTAATTGGAACATCCTCAGGCTTCATTGGTTCAGCAACTAAAGCACCTGGTAAGTCCATCCCGAGGTACGAAAGGATGTGAAACTCATTATCTACATGAGTTTTAAGGCCTTGAGCTATTAGTTCGCGTAATGAACCTTCTGGTAGTAGGTTTGATAGTATGGGGTGAACGCGTTGGTTTGTTACCCAAGGTTCTGACATCATTTTTTCAGCTCGTGGGAAGTTTGGATGTGTAGTTAAGCTAAATGTTGGCCTCGTTTTATTTAAACGAAAGCTTTCATCGAAGTGGAATATGTTTAAGCCATTTTTACCCCCAGCAAGAAAGCCTACTACATGGCCATGCAGTGTTAACTTTAAAACATTAATTTCCATGTTCATCCTCATCCTCTAGTAATCCTTTCCATGGTTCTTCAGATACAGTTATTTTTTGTAGGCTTTGATTAGGCTTTTGGTGTTCGGTTGGTATGTTGCCATCACTGTTTTTGAGGGCTGCTAATACCACACTCATTTTTTCTTTCGGTATTAACATTATTTCACTATTAAGCCCTTGAGCTACTAATGTTAGCGTATCTAATCTGGGATTGCCTTTTGCTTCAAGTCGCTGGTATTGTTGCCTAGAAATACCAATGCGCATGGGCATTTCATTTTGTTTTATTTTTAGAGCAAGACGACGGTTTTTTATTTGCTGTAGAAGGTTCATTTAAGGAAACTAATAAGTTGCTTTTTAAATTTATAGAAACATATTAGTTGCTATTGTTGTTTTTAGCAACTTAAGTGTTGCTATTTTATACTGTACTCGGGTTGCGAGTTACGGGTGACGGGTGACGGGCGACGGGCGACGAGCTACGAGCATCGGGTAACGGGCTACGGGCGACGATCTAAAACCCCTTAAACTTTAAATTAAGTCATATCTTCACTATAGTTTAAAATCACATAGAAATATTAAAACCAAGGAATGGTTATGAGATATGAAAATTTAGATGTATGGAAAAAGTCTTTCTCATTAAGTTTGTTTGTATACCAAACTTTTGCAGCTTTAAAGGATTATGGTTTAAAAGATCAAATGTGCCGTAGTGCTGTTTCAGTGCCTAGAAATATTGCAGAGGGCTATGAACGTTGTTCTGACAAAGAAAGAGCTTATTTTCTTTCTGTAGCTAAAGGATCTGTCGGTGAATTAAAAACTCAGCTAATGATTGCTTTTGAGTTAAGTCATATTAATTATGAGCAAACAGAATACGCTTTACATGAATGTGAAAGTATTGCGAAAATGTTTGGTAAATTGATTTCTATAATTAAACATGCATGATAACCCCGAACCCCGAACCTCGAACCCCGAACCCCGAACCTAAAACCTATCCCTTGCCAATTTCAACCTTCACTGTATCACCCAACACTTCCCTGTATTTTGTAGCGAGTGCATTTTTAGCCTCATCATCGCCATGGACTATTTTTATATGCTGAGGCTTTTTGCGCATACCGGTTACAAATTTAATTAATCCCGGTTGATCGGCGTGAGCGCTATAGCCACTTATGGTGTGTATTTTGGCGTTTATATTAATGCGGGTATTATTAATAACTACATAGCCATTTTTTGGGCCGTAGGTTTGTATATCACGACCTAATGTGCCGCGCCCTTGGTAACCTACAAAGAGTACGTCGGTGGTTTTGTCGGTTAAAAATCGCTCTAGGTAGTTTACTATTCGCCCGCCGCTACACATACCACTGGCCGCTAAAATAATCGCAGGTGTTTGACGGGTCGCTAAGTAATTTATTAACGCTAGGTGTTCGCTGTGGGTGTTTATTGTAGTGAGGTTTTCAAAGTCGAGAGGGTGGCGGCCTTTGGCTACTTTTTGTTTTGCCTCTTCATCCCATAAATATTTAAATTTTCGGTACTGCTGAGTAAAGTTAGCCGCCATGGGGGAGTCGAGTATTACTTGTATTGAGCGCCAAGGTGAATTTTTAGTGGAGGCATGAATAAGCTGTTCAAGTTCGTATAACAGCTCTTGTGTACGGCCTATACTAAACGCGGGTACAAGTACGACGCCATTGTCGGCAACTGCGCGCTCAATCACGGCTTTTAAGGTTTGCGTACGTTGTTTTCGGCCTTGATGGTTTTTATCCCCATAGGTTGACTCAATAACTAAAGTATCTGCTTTATAAGGGGCTTTAGGGGCGGGTAATAAAGGCGTGTAGGGCGCCCCTAAATCACCAGAAAAAACCACTCTATGAATATTGTTAGCTTTGCGGGGAGGTGTGCTTATGTCTATTTCAACATAGGCGGAGCCTAAAATATGCCCAGCCCGTTGTAGTCGGGCTTTCGCTGAGTGTTCACCTTTACAAGGAAGTTCGAACCAAGTTTTAAAATCTATTTCGACAATTTGCTGTTTAAGTAATCTTAAGCAGGTGTCTATTATTTTTTGATCGCGCGTAACGCCCACTTTTAATGCATCTTCAATCACTAGTGGCAGTAAACTTGCTGATGCAACAGAGGTAAATATAGGCCCTTTAAAGCCAGCCATTAATAAATAGGGGATTCGGCCAACATGATCGATGTGGCAATGGGTGACGATCAACGCGCGAACTGTGTCTATATTAAATTCAATATTAAGATCATCAACAGAATCTTCACCTTGAAATAGCCCGCAATCAATTAGAAAAGAGCTTTGATCGTTTATTATCAGCTGGTGGCATGAGCCTGTTACGCCATTTACCGCTCCGTGGTGAAGTATTTGCATTTTATGTCCTTATGTTTTGGCTGCAGGCCACGGGTTACGTGTTCCGGCTCGAAGCTCAAAGCTCGAGACTAGCACCTAGAGCCTAACGCCTTTATTTTATAAGTAAATATAGCAGGCAATTAATAGTTTGGAACTTTAGCGGGTTACCATAGCAAAATTGCGCGAGGTGCTAGTAAAAACCTAGATCCTAGAGTTGCTTTTCAAATATGCCGTTTAGCTTTTGCTCTGGGTTCATCCCGCATCTTTTAGTGATTTTTTACCACAGAGCTCACAGAGTGCACAGAGGAAGTGATTAAAGATAAAGAGCAGTGATATTAGAACTTAGATATAAGCACTGGATTTCTCGGTGTAGCGCGTTGCGCCTCGGTGTTCTCTGTGGTTCAAAAAAATTAAAACACTATTTACCACAGAGGCCACAGAGTACACAGAGGTAGTGATTAAAGACAAAAGTTAAAGAGCAGTTGTTAGATTTTGAGATTTCAGTAATTAAAGCTTTTTATCTCGGTGTAGCGCGTTGCGCCTCGGTGTTCTCTGTGGTTCAAAAAATTAAAACACTATTTACCACAGAGGACGCAGAGTACACGGTGGAAATGATTAAAGACATGTTTTATTTGCCTTGTCTTCTCTGTTTAGCGCGAAGTGCCTTGGTGTTCTCTGTGGCAAGAAATGTTTTGTAGGCGGGGCTTTATGCCGTACAGGTGTTTGGTTAAGAGTGGAATGTTAAAGAGTACGAGCTAGGGGCGCGATTTAAAATTTAGTCGTGAAGCAAGGGGGTCTCACTTTCGCTCACTTCTCTCTCAGTTCATGCATAACTTAAATGGGTTATATACTAAGTTGCTAAGAGCGCATGATGATTTAGAGGTGCAAAGTAAGGAACAAAATTATAAACAAAAGAGCTCCTTATTTGCCAATAACTTAGCTTTAACTATACTTTTGTTATTCATAGCATTACTTTTTATTTTAAGGCTACTTATGAAGATAACAGTGGTGGGCACGGGTTATGTTGGTTTATCTAATGCAATGTTGTTAGCACAACATAATGAAGTCATTGCATTGGATATAGACGAACAAAAAATTGCGTTATTAAATAATAAGCAGTCCCCCATTGTTGATGATTACATTAGTGAATATTTACAGCGAAATGATTTAAATTTCACTGCTACAATAAATAAAAATCAGGCGTATACAGATGCTGATTTCATTATTATTGCTACACCTACCGATTACGATACTCATACGAATAACTTTAACACTAGCTCTGTTGAGGCAGTTATAAAAGATGCACTCATGTATAACTCCGATGCGGTAATAGTAGTTAAATCAACGGTGCCTGTGCGCTTTACACAGCAAGTAAAAAAGCAGTTTGGTATTGATAATGTGTTATTTTCACCAGAATTTTTACGTGAAGGTAAGGCTTTGTACGATAATTTATACCCATCACGAATTATTGTCGGTGAGCAAAGCGAACGCGCTACTGCATTTGCAAATTTGTTAAAGCAGGGCGCTATAAAAGAGAATATAGAGGTTCTTTTTACTGACTCAACTGAGGCTGAAGCGATAAAGCTTTTCTCTAATACTTACTTAGCGATGCGTGTTGCTTATTTTAACGAGGTAGACACCTATGCTGAATCACATAATTTAAATAGTAAGCAGATCATAAAGGGGGTGGGACTCGACCCTCGAATTGGCGAACATTACAATAACCCCTCATTTGGTTATGGTGGTTATTGCTTACCAAAAGACACTAAGCAGCTATTGGCTAATTACAAAGATGTGCCAAATAATATGATAAGTGCGATTGTTGATGCTAATACTACCCGCAAAGATTTTATTGCAGACTCAATTGTTAAACGTAATCCAAAAGTGGTGGGTATTTACAGGTTGGTTATGAAAACCAACTCTGATAATTTTAGGGCGTCAGCCATTCAAGGGATTATGAAACGTATTATGGGCTACAACATTGAAATGATTGTTTATGAGCCTGAATTGAAAGATGATGTATTTTTTAATTCACGAGTAATCCGTGATTTAAATGAGTTTAAACAACTTTCAGATATTGTTGTGTCTAATCGAATGGTTGATGAGCTGAGTGACATAACAGATAAAGTATACACACGCGATTTATTTGGTAGTGATTAAAATATCGTTAAAGGCTTAAGGCCACGGGCTGCTGGTTACGAGCGACGAGTTAGGCACCTAAACCTAAGCCCTAAACCCTAAAACCAAATACTGACGCGGGGTGAACCCGCTGCTACAGGCATAAAAAAACCTTGCGATGTTAACCGCAAGGTTTTTAAATTTCTCGAACCTCGAACCTCGAACCTAGCTCTTAAAAGCGTCTTGTAGTGGGGGTACTACTTGCTTTTTACGACTTAATACGCCGTCTAGCCATACTTTACCGTTTTCTGGTTTTTCACCATAGGCTTGTTCAACTAGGCTAGCATCGTCTGATGCAATTAGCATTTGTGAGCCTTCTTTCATAATGTCGGTCAGAAGTAAAAATACTGAATGACGACCGCCTTCTTCTTTAAGCTTGGCGATGTCGGCTTCAAGATCGGCTTTAATCTCGTCAAATACCGCAAGGTCAATAACTTCTAACTGACCAATACCAACAAGGTTACCGTTCATGTTAAAGTCTTTAAAGTCACGCATTACTAAGTCACGTACTGGCGTATCTTCAACGGCTGATTTAACGCGGAACATGTCCATGCCTAGTTCTTTGAAGTCTTCAATGCCTGCAATTTCTGCAAGCGCTTCAACACATTTAATATCGGCAGTAGTACAGGTTGGTGACTTAAAAATAACCGTGTCGCTTAAAATGGCGCAAAGCATAATGCCGGCAATGTCTTTAGGGATCTCAACGTTGTAGAAGTCATACATCATTTTAATAATGGTGTTTGAACAACCAACAGGGCGGATCCAACACTCAAGCGGTGTCGATGAGGTTAAATCACCTAGTTTATGGTGATCAACCACGCCTACTACGCGAGCCTGATCAATATCGTCAGGTGCTTGGGTTTTTTCTGTGTGGTCTACAATATAAACGTCTTCGCCAGCGTAGCTAAGTTTTAGCTCAGGTGCTTCAAAACCGAATTTATCTAAAATAAATTGTGTTTCCGGTGAAACTTCACCTAGGCGAGTTGGAATTGCTGGCTCATCAATTTGGTTTTTTAAATAAGCCAGTGCAATTGCACCACATATTGAATCTGAATCTGGGATTTTATGGCCCACTACATACATTGACATGACTAAACTCCTTAAAATTTGCCGATATTCTAGCAAAGTCTTTGGGTTTTAACATATAGACAGTGTAATTAAGTTTTGGTTACACTTTAAATCGATATTATTAATTGGAAGACCCACATGCAACTCGGCCGAAAAGGTTGGAACAATGTTATTATTTTTTCGATGTTGATTATGATCTTCTTTTTAAATGGGCTGCATAAAAACATAGGGAATGATGAAACACAGGCGCAATTGCAGCCACTACTTCCTCCTCAAAGTTTTGTATTAACACTTAAATTTATCGACCAAAAAATTGAGCGTATTGGCACTAGTTGGCGTACTACTGCTTTGCAAAAAAATGTACCGCTTAGCTGGCAAGGCTCAGAGCAGCAACTTAGTGAGCTAGTTTATTTATGGCAAAATACCGCGCTGATGACCACCACACCTGATGCGCTTGATATGAATAAGCCACTATCGGTAGCCACGCTTGAACTAGCCGGTGAGCCCCTACCTTGGGTGTACTTATTATTTGGGGCGAATGGCCAGTATTATCTATTCGATAAAACCAGTCAGCGATTATTGTTGCTAGATTTAACCACTGCAAAACAATTATTTCCAAGTTTTACCTTTTCATAAGTGAGTTTTATTAATGCCTGAATTACCAGAAGTAGAAGTTAGCCGTATGGGCATTACCCCCCATGTACTAAACCAAGTTGTGACTAAGGTAAATATTCATAATGCCAGTATGCGCTGGCCTGTGCCAGATGAGGTGTATCAACTTGAGGGGGTAGTGGTTAGTAGTATTGAACGACGTGCAAAATACTTATTGTTAGAATGCGAGCTAGGCTCGGTTATTTTGCATTTAGGTATGTCGGGGAACTTGCGGGTTGTGAACGCCAATGAGCCACTTAAAAAGCACGACCATGTGGAGTTTATTTTAGCGAATAATAAGGCGCTGCGTTTAAACGATCCGCGTCGCTTTGGTTGCTGTTTATGGCAAGCGCCCAATGAAGAGCATAAGTTACTTGCTAAATTAGGCCCAGAGCCACTCACTGATGACTTTTTTGCTAAACGTGTTTATGAGCAATCTCGCAATAAAAAAGTGCCCGTTAAGCAATTTATTATGAATAACGCCGTGGTGGTAGGGGTTGGTAATATTTACGCTAACGAATCATTATTTAAAGCGGGTATCGATCCGCGAAAAGAGGCCGGTAAAGTAAGCCTTAAACGCTACCAAGCGTTAATCCCAATTATAAAAGACACCCTAGCCGCAGCAATTACTCAGGGCGGAACAACGTTAAAAGACTTTGCCCAAAGTGACGGTAAGCCAGGCTACTTTGCGCAACAGCTATTAGTGTATGGCCGAAAAGGCCAGCCTTGTGTAAATTGCGACACAGCACTAACAGAAATTCGTTTAGGCCAACGCAGCACCGTTTTTTGTGAGGTGTGTCAGAAGTAGAGAGTAGCTGTCAGCTGTAAGTTTTCAGCTGTCAGTTAAGACTGGTTACTCACTTGTCTTTATTTTTGCTATCAAGCTTGTTAGCATTTTTGATAGTTGAACAGTTTCATCTAGCCAAGACTTGCCTATGTCAGTATTAATATAGCTAATATCGATGCCAATATATATTTGGGTTCTTGCCTCAGCAAGCGAAGAGCGAGCGATATCTAAAAAGCGTACTTTTTCTTTATCGCTCTCTCTTGTCATACCCTCAGCTATATTACTAGGAACAGATAAACTAGAGCGTGTTAATTGATCTCTAAAGTTAAAGTCTTTGATTGGTTGTGTATTTTTATAAATATTAGCGCTAAGGCGGGCTGAACGCTTCCATACCTCTAAGTTTTCAAAGTTCATAACGCAAAATCCCTATGCTTAATTTTTAAAGTATAGTTGAGATTTTATTAACAAAAAATAGTTACTTTCACAAAGAAAGTACTTTTTTCGAATCTAAAATTATAATTAGCTTTTCTGACCGCTGACCGCTGACCGCTGACCGCTGACCGCTGACCGCTGACCGCTGACCGCTGACCGCTGACCGCTGACCGCTGACCGCTGAGTAATAACTTTTCTTGCGGAAAAAACAACCGGCCGGTAGCAATGTAGTTTAAGTGCTGGTATACTCCCGCGTCTGCCACGTTGCGTTCTATGTCCTCATATAGTTTAGCCACTTGTGAGCGGCGAAAAAGTCTAAAACTCGAAGGGGTTGTAGCATACTTAGAGCGGTAGTTAATAATAACTACCTGTGGTTTTAATTGAAAAACATTGGATTTTTATAAATGAAAACGTTTGTTGCTAAACCAGAAACAGTAAAACGTGACTGGTACGTAGTTGACGCTGAAGATAAAACTTTAGGTCGCATCGCTACTGAAATCGCTCATCGCCTACGCGGTAAGCACAAAGCTGAGTACACACCACACGTAGATACTGGTGATTACATCATCGTTATCAACGCTGAGAAAGTTACTGTTACTGGTAACAAATTCAAAGATAAAGTGTACTACGCTCACTCTGGTTTCCCAGGTGGTCTTAAGTCTACTACTTTTGATAAACTTCAAGCTGCAAAGCCTGAAATGATCATCGAAAAAGCTGTTAAAGGCATGTTGCCACGTGGTCCTTTAGGCCGCGCTATGTTCCGCAAACTTAAAGTTTACGCGGGTACTGAGCATAACCATGCTGCACAACAGCCTCAGGTTCTAGACATTTAAGGAGCACTATCATGGCAAATCAATACTACGGTACAGGTCGTCGTAAAAGTTCAAGTGCTCGCGTATTCTTACGCCCAGGCACTGGTAACATCGTAATCAACAAGCGCTCTTTAGAAGAGTACTTTGGTCGCGAAACAGCACGCATGGTTGTTCGTCAAGCTCTTGAGCTTGTAGACATGACTGAAAAATTTGACCTTCACATCACCGTTGCCGGTGGTGGTACTACTGGTCAAGCTGGTGCTATCCGTCACGGTATCACTCGTGCACTTATGGAGTTTGACGAGTCATTACGTCCACAACTTCGTAAAGCAGGTTTCGTTACTCGTGATGCACGTAAAGTTGAACGTAAGAAAGTGGGTCTTAAGAAAGCGCGTAAGCGTCCACAGTTCTCAAAACGTTAATTTTTACGTTATCAAGAATTCAAAAACCCAGCTTATGCTGGGTTTTTTGTTTTGTAGCTATAAGATTTTGCTTCAAGGTACAAGGTACAAGGTACAAGGTACAAGGTTCAAGGTTCAAGGTTCAAGGTTCAAGGTTCAAGGTTCAAGGTTCAAGGTTCAAGGTTCGAGCTATAAATTTGATCTAAGCTTTGTGTCTTTCTTATTTTACAGTTATAAGTTAAGCATGTTTCAGCTGACTGGTTATGTTATGAGGTTTGAAGATTTAAGGGTATGGCAACGTTCAGCCGATTTAGCTTGCGAGATTTATTTACATTTTAAGCAGAGCAAAGAGTTTGGTTTAAAAGATCAAATAACACGATCTGCACTTTCAATTTCTTCAAATATAGCAGAGGGTTATGAACGAATAACTCCTAAAGATTATATTCGATTTTTATCATATTCTAAGGGGAGTTGTGGAGAATTACGCTCTCAAATTTACATTGCATTAAAAATAGGTGAAGTTGATACGACAAAGGCTGGTGAATGGGTTGAAGAGACTCGTGAACTTTCCCGTATGATTTCAGCATTGATGAAATCAATCGATGCTTGGGATTAAGAGGTTCAAAATTAAATATTCATTCAAAAATATATGAGTATGTTTGACCTTTAACCTTTAACCTTTAACCTTTAACCTTTAACCTTTAACCTTTAACCTTTAACCTTTAACCTTTAACCTTTAACCTTTAACCTTTAACCTTTAACCTTTAACCTTTAACCTTTAACCTTTAACCCTTAACCCTTAACCTTTAATTCTCCCCTTACGACTAATGTCGACATTAGCTTGATCAAAATCGGCAAAGCATGCGTATTTATTGAACGAAAGCTTAAAAATGACCGACTAACGCAAAAAAAGTTAAATAATTATCGCAATTAGTTTAAATCCATCAGTTAATTGGTGAATTTTTTTGCTACAATTGGCGGGCAAATAAAGTGAATGAGTTTAATGTCGCCAAATTCAGTTGTTACTGTACTTAGTTGGTGAGATTGTACTTGTTTACAAATTGTTTTTACGGAAGCGATACTATAGTCATTTGGTTTCATACTCGAGCTTACTTAATCAACTATTTGAGCAAGTCAGGTTTATTCGAGCAGGAGGCTGTGAATAACCTTGTTTTAAACAAGGGTTTTAATTATGATCGTTTCTCTTTTAAAATTCGAAAAATTAACCTGCTGTAACTGATGTTCTCAATATAGCAAGTGTTGAGAATCATAGTGGAGATAAGTGGATGAGCAATGCGCCTGTAGACAATGGCCGACGTCGCTTTTTAACCATAGCTACCTCTGTTGTTGGTGGTGTTGGTGCGGCTGGGGCTGCTGTTCCTTTTATTGCGTCTTGGAATCCAAGTGAGCGAGCTAAATCTGCGGGTGCGCCTGTAGAAGTAGATATCAGCAAACTTGAGCCAGGACAATTAATACGTGTCGAGTGGCGTGGTAAACCTGTATGGGTTGTATCACGGACCCCAAAAATGCTTGAGCAGATGAAAGAACATGAAGGTCAACTTCGTGATCCGCAATCGCAAGAGCCACAACAATTAGAATCATCAACCAATGATTTTCGTTCATTACGCCCAGAGATTTTTGTCGCTGTAGGTATTTGTACGCATTTGGGTTGTTCACCTAGCTTTTTACAAGGTGGCTTTGGTGAGAAAGTGGAAGGAACTGATGACGGTTTTTACTGTCCATGTCACGGTTCTAAGTTTGATATGGCTGGCCGTGTATTCCAATCGGTACCTGCACCATTAAATTTAGAAATTCCACCATATACTTTTCTTGATGAGACCACTATTTTAGTGGGCGAAGAACAAGGGGTGGCCTAATGTTTGGTAAAATTGTTGAGTGGATAGACGACCGTATCCCAATGACACGTGTTTGGAACATGCACATTGCACAGTATCCAGCACCGAAAAACTTTAACTTCTGGTACTTCTTCGGCTCTCTAGCTATGTTAGTACTAGTAAACCAAATACTTACAGGTATTTGGTTAACGATGAACTATGTACCATCTGCTGAAGGTGCATTTGCATCAGTAGAATACATCATGCGTGATGTAGAGTACGGTTGGTTATTACGTTATTTGCATTCAACGGGTGCATCTGCGTTTTTCATCGTTGTTTACATGCACATGTTCCGTGGCATGATCTACGGTTCTTACCAAAAACCACGTGAATTACTGTGGTTATTCGGTATGTTCATTTTCTTAGCCCTAATGGCTGAAGCGTTCATGGGTTACTTATTACCATGGGGCCAAATGTCGTTCTGGGGTGCACAGGTAATCATTTCATTATTCGGGGCTATCCCGGTTATTGGTGATGACTTAACACTGTGGATCCGTGGTGACTATGTAATTTCAGGTGCAACGCTTAACCGCTTCTTTGCATTACACGTAATTGCACTGCCATTGGTTATTGTTATCTTAGTATTTTTACACATTGTTGCACTACACGAAGTGGGTTCTAATAACCCAGACGGTATTGATAACAAACGTAAAAAAGGAACTGTGGCTGAAGAAGACAAGCCTAAATTTAAGTTCCATGAATACTACACTGATAAGAAAGACATTATTGATGCGATTCCGTTCCACCCTTATTACACAGTAAAAGATATTGTGGGTGTGGTTGGTTTCTTAATCTTGTTCTGTTGGGTTGTGTTCTTTATGCCTGCTATGGGTGGTTTCTTCTTAGAAGCGCCAAACTTTGAAGCAGCTAACCCACTTAAAACACCAGAGCATATTTTCCCTGTTTGGTACTTCACACCATTCTATGCAATCTTACGTGCAATCCCTGACAAACTAATGGGTGTTGCTGCAATGGGTGCATCAATTGTCGTGCTAGCATTATTACCTTGGATTGACCGTGGTTCGGTTCGTTCAGTTCGTTACCGTTGTGGTTTCCACAAATGGAACATTGCAGGTTTTGTTGTTACTTTCGTTCTTTTAGGTTGGGTTGGTGCTACACCACAAACTGATTTTAAAACGATTGTTTCGCAAGTCTGTACTGTGACTTACTTTATGTTCTTCGTACTGTTATTTGTTTACAGTAAGAATGAAAAAACTAAGCCATTGCCTGAGAGGTTAACGAAATGATGAAAAAGCTATTAATAGGTTTATTTGCTTTATCAGTAAACGTGTTACCTGCAATGGCGGCTGGCCCGTCAGTTCCTCTAATGGAAGCGGGTAACGATATATCTGATCAACCTTCTTTGCAGCGTGGCGCAAAGTTGTTCATGAACTACTGTCTTGGTTGTCACCAAATGCAGTATCAACGTTATGAACGTACTTTCCGTGACATTGGTATTCCAACAGAGATTGGTCAAGAGCAACTTATTTTTGATGGTTCAAAAGTGGGTGGTCATATCCTTAACGCGATGGCAAAAGAAGATGCTGCAAAATGGTTTGGTGCGGCTCCGCCGGATCTAACTAATGTTGCGCGTGTGCGTGGCAGTGATTGGATTTACACCTACTTAAAATCGTTTTACAAAGATGAATCTCGTCCGTTTGGCGTAAATAATACGTTATTCCCATCGGTGGGTATGCCACATGTTCTTCAAGAGTTGCAAGGTGTTCCTACTGCAATTACTGAAGAAGTAACAGTAGATGGTAAAACAACCACTCATATTACTGGTATAAAAACAGATGGTACGGGCGAATTAAGTGTAGATGAATATGACCAAGCAGTTCGTGATTTAACGAATTTCCTAGAGTATGTAGGTGAACCTACACGTCTCGAGTCGGAAGCGCTAGGTATTAAGGTAATCGGATTTTTAATTATCCTATTTATCTTGGCATTTATGCTGAAGAAAGAATACTGGAGAGATGTTCATTAAGTTTGAACATATTTAAAGGTAATTTTGCAATAGGGGCTTAAGCCCCTATTGCTGTTTTAGTTATTTAATGGAGGTAGGCATGGCCGTAGCTGCCAATAAGCGCCCTGTAATGACCCTTTTTTCTGGTGCTAACTGTATGTATAGCCACCAAGTACGCATTGTACTTGCTGAAAAAGGTGTAAGTGTAGATATTCATATGGCTGAAAAGGATAACCTGCCAGAAGCACTTCACGAAATTAACCCTTACGGCACAGTGCCAACACTGATTGACCGTGAGCTTGGTTTATATCAGGCAAACATCATCATGGAATACCTTGATGAACGTTTTCCTCACCCTCCACTAATGCCAGTATATCCGGTCATGCGTGGTCGTAGTCGATTAATGATGCACCGTATTGATACTGATTGGTACAGCCTAGCTGAAAAAATCATTAACAACACTTCTGATGCCGCGCAAGCTCGTAAAGAGCTTACCGAAGCATTGCTTGCAATAGCACCAATCTTTAGTGAAGCGCCTTACTTTATGAGTGAAGAGTTTAGCTTAGTTGATTGTTACTTAGCTCCACTATTATGGCGTTTACCAGAGTTTGGTATTGAGCTAAATGGTGCAGGCTCTAAAGAACTTAAAGAGTATATGATTCGTTTATTTGAACGTGAATCATTCCAAGCCTCTTTAACTGAAGCAGAGCGTGAGATCCGTTTATAATGACTTCTAATCGTCCTTATTTACTACGCGCTTTTTTTGATTGGATTGTTGATAACGAATGCACACCACATTTAGTGGTTAATGCTGATTTTCCTGCAGTGCAAGTGCCAACACAGTTTGTCCAAGATGGTCAAATTGTATTGAACATAAGCCCTTCGGCGGTTACGCAGTTTTCGTTAGATAATACTCAGCTTAGCTTTAACGCGCGCTTTGGCGGCCAGCCAATGCAAGTGTACGTGCCTTTAGGGGCTGTACTTGCAATATACGCACGCGAAAATGGCGAAGGTACAGTCTTTACTGCAGATGAGTTTTTAGAGGACGAAGACGATTTTGCTCCAGAGCTTGAAAGTGTCGATTCATCACCAGAGATAGTTGATGAAACGCCAGCTCCCAAGCCTGAAAAGAAAAAAGGCTCACATTTACGCGTTATAAAATAACCCGTAAATGTTAGATAAAAACCGCTTAATAGGCGGTTTTTTTATGTCTGTATGAAAATATTAGGTTAAAGGTTAAAGGTTAAAGGTTAAAGGCTAAAGGTTAAAGGTTAGAAAAGCTCACGAGCGACGGGCTGCGAGAAACGGGTTAAGATTGACTGGTGTAGCAGCGGATTTATTCCGCG
Organism: Pseudoalteromonas sp. SK18; assembly: GCF_001974855.1. GTDB lineage: Bacteria > Pseudomonadota > Gammaproteobacteria > Enterobacterales > Alteromonadaceae > Pseudoalteromonas. The sequence goes on from NZ_MTQB01000016.1 coordinate 25,901, forward strand.
TCTGATCAAAAGTGAAGAGCAGGCAGTAGGTTTTAGGTATTAGGCAGAGATTAAGCCAAGCACGGTGTTTGGATTAAACGTAGGCGGGGCTTTATGCCGCGCAAAATAGGTTTAAGTTCACGGGCGAAGGGGGGCGAGGAACGGGTTAAGGTTGATTTGTGTAGCAGCGGGTTTATCCCGCGTCTTTTAGTGATTCTATTTACCACAGAGGGTGCAGAGCACACAGAGAAAATGTTTAAAAACATATTTTATTTGCTTTGTCTTCTCTGTGTAGCGCGAAGCGCCTCTGTGTACTCTGTGGTAAGAATGTTTTGTAGGCGGGGCTTTATGCCGCGCAAGTTTGATTTTAAAGTTCACGGGCAACGGGCAACGGGCTGCGAGAGGCGGGTTAAAATTGATTGGTGTCGCTGCGAATTTATTCCGCATCTTTTAGTGATTTTATTCACCACAGAGGGTACAGAGCACACAGAGGAAATGATTAAAGATATGTTTTATTTGCTTTGTCTTCTCTGTGAAGCGCGAGGCGCCTCGGTGTACTTTGGGTAAGAATGTTTTGTAGGCGGGGCTTTATGCCGCGCAAGTTTGATTTAAGTTCACGGGCGACGAGAGGCGGGTTAAGGTTGATTTGTGTAGCAGCGGATTTATTCCGCGTCTGGTCTAAAGTGAAGAGCAGGTTTTAGGTATTAGGCAGTGATTAAACCAAGCACGGTGTTTGGGTTCACGGCAGCGGGCTGCGAGAAGCGAGCAACGGGCCTAGAGACTCGAATTAATCAGTTTGGCTAATGGTTATTGTTTTCTCATTCACTTCTCTTGTGCAAAAAGGTTTTAAAGAGATTTTATTCACCACAGAGGGGGCGGAGCACACAGAGAAAATGATTAAAGACATGCTTTATTTGTCCTGTCTTCTCTGTGTAGCGCGAAGCGTCTCTGTGTACTCTGTGGTAAAAATGTTTTTTAAGTGGGGCTTACGACGTGCAAGTTTGATTTTTGGGGGCAATACGTTACGAGCGACGAGTTACGGGCCTAAAACCTTGAACCTAATACCGACGCGGGATAAACCCGCTGCTACAGGCATAAAAAACCTTGCGATATTAACCGCAAGGTATTTAAATTTCTCGAACCTCGAACCTCGAACCTCGAACCTCGAACCTCGAACCTGATACTTTTACAAATACTCAAACACTTTAATTACCCGCTCTACGCCAGAGACGTTACGAGCTATATTTACGGCTTGGTTTGCTTCAGCGTCAGATACTAACCCCATTAAGTACACTTCAGCATTTTCAGTCACTACTTTTATATTATTACTGCTGATGTTTTCAGCCGCTAAAAGCTGCGCTTTTACTTTTGAGGTTAACCATGAGTCGTGTGTTTGCGTGGTAATGCCAATATTAGAGCCAATGCGAAGCTGGTTATGAATTTTGCGAATACCAGACAGGTTCTCAATGGTTTTAACCGCTTGGTTTTTCATTTCTTGATTAGGTACTTGCCCAACCATCAAAACAACACCGTTAACGCTAATAACGCTGATATGAGCAAACTTATTAAGGCGTTCATCTTCGCTAATAGCAATGCTGGCTTTTATTTCAATGTTGTTGTCGTCTATTTGCGAGCCAATGGTTCGTCTATCGTTAGCGGCAGTAACAGCACTAGCTGTACCGGCGACCACAGCAGCGGCACAACCTTGTAATAACACAACAGTGCCTAGAATAATTAGGGAGCGTTTAAACATAATTTTCGTCCTGCGGGAAAAGGGTTAAATCCACCAACTCACTTAAACAGTGAAGGTTCACTAAATGCGATTCAATAATGCGACTCGGGCGTTTAGATGGCGTACGAATTTCTACATCGTTATGGCCAAGCAAGCCGACTAACTCACCGCCATCATCACCTACCATTACTATGACCTTCATATCTTTGGTAAGTGCCGCTTCTACTGCAGAGATGATGTGTTTTTCATTACCATTAATGGCAAGCACCAACAATAAGTCACCTTGCTGAGCAAATGCACGGACTTGGCGTGCAAATGTATCGTGGTCATCTATTTGATGGCCTTGGCCAAGGTTAATATTCTCTTGTGAGAGAGCGATTGCAGGTAAGCAAGGGCGTTCTGTTTCGTAAAAATTAACCAGTACGCCAGCCATGTGTTGTGCCAGCATATGGCAATTTGCAGTACCGCAACAGATCAATTTATTCCCATTGATCAGGCTTTGTGCAATGGTAAATGCCGCTGATTCTAACGCGCTTGGCAACACTTCGCCTGCGGCTATTTGAACTTGAATACTTTCTTTAAAAATTTCTTTAATTGTATCTTGCATGGGTTACCAACAATTTATCTCTAATTCTGTGTGAGCTCACACCGCCTTTATTAAAAGGTGATTATTTTAGGCGTTAGCTAATGTTTAACTGTATGCTCAGCATGAAGCTGCTGTAATCGTCTTATTTTTATACATCAGATATTAAAATACGTTTTTCAGCCAGTTAATATGTAATGACGGTTCGCCTGTTATAGCTACGTAATCAATACGTAATGGCTGGTTTTTTAAGTTTTTAGCACCAAGGTAATGATAAATAGTGCGCTTTAACTTAGCTTGTTTTTGCGGACTTAGCGCATAATTAGCGCCGCCTTTTATGTTATTTTTACGAAACTTAACTTCAACAAACACTAAGGTGTCACCGTCTTTCATAATGACATCAAGTTCGCCATAGGGGCAGTAGTAATTGCGCTCAATGGCTTTTAAACCTTGCGCTTCTAAATACTTTTGCGCTTGGCGCTCATAATACTGGCCTTTTTCACGACTATTTTGCCACAGCTGTTTAAACCACGACATGCTAACCCCTTAATTAATAATGGTTATGCCATCGTTTGCAGATTGCATAAATAGCGGCACAGGGCGTTGTGTTTTTAATTCCACAGGTTTTATACGGCGATTGCTGTACTGCGCCCATTGCAGTGATCGTTCAATATCACCGGCACTATTAATGGATAATTTTCCGCTTAAGCCTGAAAAGTATTTATCGGGTGTAATGCTCAGCTGTCTAATATCATTCAGCATGGCGACGGCATCGTAGGCCATGGCAAATAAACGTTGGCTGATATCAGCCTGTTCAGGCCATAAATCATTATATTGCTTACGAAGATTATGCTGCGTAATTTGTGAGTCTAACATCCAAGGAAGTTCGGTAAAATAGAGCCCGTCTAAATCGCCTTTGTCAGTGGTATCTATTTGCTTACTATGACTTTTAGAGCTGGCGTAAATAGGGATTCTGTCGGCAAAGGTGCTTACGTTAACATCTAGGTAAGGCTTAATTAATCGGGTCTCTATGGCGTCACCTAATATATAAATTGCATCAATATCGCCACGTGAACGGGTTTCACTTTCTACTTCTTTATTAAAAAGTGTTTTAACCGATTTAATACGCTCTTTTGATTTATCAACTTCTAGTAAGCTGGTAATGGTATTGGGCATATCTTTATTGTCGTTGTAAAAGCCAACTTGTGTGGTTGTTTCACTATAGCGTTGCCATTGCAGATTAAAGTAGTCAATTAAGCGCTGACCATTGGTATTATTTGGCGCTAGCAACATAGGTTTTTGATAACCTTGCGCTAAAAAGTGCTCTAGAGTTTGTTGTACTTCATGCTCTGGATTAAGCGCAAAAAAGTAGTGTTGCAGAGAGGTTCGTTCGCCATCAAAGGTATTTAAATGTAATGTGGGTATATCGAGTAATGTATTGGTCTTAGCGAGCTTATCTATATTGGCTTTTAATAGCGGGCCAATAACAAAGTCTGGTTGTAATTGCGAAATCTGTGCGCTCAACGCTTCGGTTTCGGTATTTTCATCAATAAACAGCGTTTCGCTAATCTCTTTTTTATCAAGTGCAGCCAGTATGCCTGCTTTTAATGCATCCCCTAAGCGCTTGTTAGCACCTGACTGAGGTAATAGCACAACTAAGCGTTCAATATTTAGTGGTGCTAATTCATTGGCGTAAGTATCTTGTTTTGGTAGAACATTGGTACCAGGGTGCCCAAGGTAACGGCGGCGCCAATTATTAATCGCTTGGTCTAAATCAACAGAGCTGTTGGCATAAACCTGATGATACAAAGCTAAGTTAACCCAGCCTTGTTGAATAACCGAGCCACGGTTAAATCGCTCTAATGCATACGAAGAAAGCTGCTTTAAATTATGCCAAAGTGCGTCATTAAGTTTAGGGATAGAAATATTATTTTTTGCTACCGATTCAGAGGCAGCAAAAAAGTAAGGAGCTGCACGTTTTGGTAAGTCTTGCGACGCAAAAATGCTGGCAGTTAAAAATTGGTGCCAAGCAAAATGCTCAGGTTGCTTAAGTTGCCCCTCAAGCGTGTTTAGTACCTCAAGTGCTTGCTGATTTTTATTTTGTTCTTTTTGCGCAAAGGCAATGTATAAACGATTTTGAATTTGATCAACACTGGCGGTAAGTGCAAGTTCAGTGCATATTTTTTCGAGTAGTGGCCAGTTTTCTTCTGTAATTGCGCTATCACGAGCACTATAAAGTAGCTGAATTTTATCAGCGCCATAGCGGTTTTGCGCTAATTGGTAAATAGATTGCGCATTCAGTGCTTCATTTTTCAGCGTATTGGCACTGTTACTTAAGTTATCGCTGGTTTTAGTTGGTTTTTCGGTTGTGCTACACGCCGATAACCCTGACAATATAATTAATAGACTAACTAGTTTAAGTCGCACAATGATTTCCCATACGTTAACGCGATTTGCTTATATTACTGACTGACGCAGGAGACCTCAATGTTAAATGAGGAGAATTCACAGAAAATTGGCACTCTTTACGTTGTTGCCACCCCAATCGGCAATTATGACGACTTAAGTCAGCGTGCAATCGCGACATTATCGCAGGTTGACTTAATCGCGGCTGAAGACACTCGCCATACTGGTAAGCTACTTAGCCACTTTGGTATTAAGGCTAAAACCTTTGCGTTACATGACCATAATGAAAAGCAAAAAGCGCAGCAAATTATCGACCAACTTAATCAAGGGTTAAATATTGCATTAGTTTCTGATGCAGGCACACCCCTGATCAGTGATCCTGGTTATGCGGTGGTTAATTTATGTCGTGAGCAGGGCGCAAGTGTAACACCCGTGCCTGGTGCATGTGCTGCTATTACGGCGGTATGTTGTTCTGGGTTACCTACTGACCGTTTTCAATTTATTGGTTTTACACCTGCCAAAAGTAAAGCGCGCCAAGACTTTTTTATAGATGCGGTTAACTCAAGTATTACCAGTATTATGTATGAAAGTACCCACCGTATTATGGCAAGCCTTGACGACTTAGAAGTAGCGCTAGGTAGTGAGCAGCAGGTGGTATTTGCCAAAGAGCTCACTAAAACCTTTGAAACTTTCTTTAATGGCACAGTGAGTGAGTTAAAGCAGTTTTTAACTGACGATCCTACCAAGCAACGCGGTGAAATAGTACTCATGCTGCCAGGGAAAGCTAAGGTAGTTGACGATATTCCGCCAGAAGCCCGTAAAATGTTAGCGTTACTCGAAAACGAAATGCCAATGAAAAAAGCCTGTGGTGTAGTAGCCGATTACTTCGGCATGAAGAAAAACGCGTTGTATAAAACAATTATTGAAGAAAAACAGTAAATGTTTACTGCGTAGTGTGGTGCTCTCATGTATACTGCGCGCCGAGTTAGCCAAGATAATCGCTGCCTGTGACGAAAATGATCAGGGGGAGGAAAGTCCGGGCTCCATAGGGCAGAGTGCCAGTTAACGGCTGGGGGGCGTGAGCCCACGACAAGTGCAGCAGAGAGAAGACCGCCAATCTTCGGATTGGTAAGGGTGAAAGGGTGCGGTAAGAGCGCACCGGGCCGCTAGTAATAGTCGGTTGCAAGGTAAACTCCACTCGGAGCAAGACCAAATAGGGTTCCTTATGGCGTGGCCCACGTTGGAACCGGGTAGGTTGCTTGAGCCATAGAGCGATTTATGGCCTAGACGAATGATTATCACTTTCTTCGGAAAGGACAGAACCCGGCTTACCGGCTGACTCACTCATTCAATAAAAAAGCCCGCAGTTAACGCTGCGGGCTTTTTTGTGTTTGAAATAAGCTGTCAGGTCCCAGTCGGGCGGCGGATTGCGGGCGGCGAGAGACGAGCGACGAGGAACGGGTTAAGATTGACTGGTGTAGCAGCGGGTTTATCCCGCGTCTGGTTAAAGACAAAGGTTCTAGGTGCTAGGTATTAGGTTTTAGGTAGAGATTAAGCCAAGCACGGTGTTTGGATTAGACGTAGGCGGGGCTTTATGCCGCGCAAATGTAGCAGCGACTTTATGTCGCGTCTGTTAGTGATTTTATTTACTACAGAGGTAAAGAGAACACAGAGGAAATGATTAAAGACATGGTTTATTTGCTTTATCTTTTCTGTGTAGCGCGAAGCGCCTCGGTGTACTCTGTGGTTCAAAATGATTTTTAAAGCGGGGCTTTATGCCTCGCAGGTTTGGTTTAAGTTCATGGGTGACGGGTGACGGGTGACGGGCCTAAAACCTAATACCTAAAACCTAATAACGACGCGGGGTGAACCCGCTGCTACAGGTATAAAAAAACCTTGTAATATTAACTGCAAGGTTTTTAAATTCCTCGAACCTCGAACCTCGAACCTCGAACCTCGAACCTCGAACCTCGAACCTCGAACCTCGAACCTCGAACCTCGAACCTATCTATATAATATTTTTGCCTTGCTCCGGATCGCGCGATTCATCGGCTTGCTCGCGAATATCATCCGTATCACTGCTTACATCATCAATACTGTGTTCATGCTCTGTGTTTTTATGTTTTTGAGTATGTGGTTTCTCTTTAGTTTTTTCTGTTGTCTCTGTTTTAGCTTCGCTTGCTGTGGGGTAAATATCTTCACCTTGGCTATTGAGTAATACACGCTCTCTAGCATCGTCAGGCATACTTATATTATGTTGTGTAAAGCTGTTGATTAACTCTCGCATAAGCTGTGAGGCTACTTTTACAACGCTGTATTGTTCGCCATTGACCCAAAAGTAAACAGTAAAGTTGATAGTGGCGGAGCCTAAGTTATCAACCAATACTTGAGGAGGCGGATCGCTAAGCACAGAGGTTTGAGCTGATATAACGCTAATAGCAAGACTTTGCGCGCCGTGAATGTCATTATCGTAGCCAATACCAATTGAGAAATGATCGCGCATCTTTGGATTAGCGGTTAAGTTTTTAATGGTATTTTTATACACAGTCGCATTGGGTATTTGAATATGATTGCCATCGTAGTCAACTAAAGTGGTTGCTCTTGCAGTTACTTTTTTAACTATACCTATTCTGCCATCAACTTCTATTACATCATCTATTTTAAACGGACGTTGTACGCTTAGTAACAAGCTGGCGATAAAGTTTTCAGCAATATCCCGAAAGGCAAACCCTAAAATAAGCCCTATTAACCCAGTGCCACTCATAATAGCGACCGCGAATTCAGTCAAGCCAGCCAAACGTAAAAATAGGTAAAACCCGAGTAAAATGATTAAGGTACTAATGCCACGCCTAGCAACTAGGTGTACTAATTTACTGTTGGTCATGTAAGTAACGGGCTTTATTAACAAGCGTGATAATGGGGTGGCGATTAAATAACTAATCACCAAAATAATAATCCCTAAAAACAAAGTGGGCAGTAATTGCACGAATGAGTGTAGTAATTGCACGCTTTGCTCTTTTAAAAAGTCCCATGAAACCGAGTTTGGCTGAGCGGTGTTGATTGCAGGAATAGATGCGTTATTAGCGAGTGTTGCAATTAAAGCGCTGAGCATAGGAGCCATCCGTGTTAGGTTGAGTTAATTAGGGTCTGTGTAAAACAATAGCAGCAAGTTTAATACCAAGGGATATTTGTTTGGCAAACATCTTGCAATTAATTGGGAAAAGGGAGTTAGCTATGAGTGACTTTAAGCGTGGCCAAAGAGCCAAGCAGCCTAACCATATCCCTCTGCGTGGCTGGTGGGATATTGCAAAGCGAATTATTAAACAAATGAGCCGTGATAATTTATCCTTAGTAGCTGCAGGCGTGGCATTTTATGCGCTTCTTGCTATTTTTCCAGCCATTGCGGCATTGGTGTCTGTGTATGCTTATTTTGCTTCACCGAATGAGATTAGTGCGTATTTAAGTCAGTTTATGGCGTTATTGCCACAAAGTACCCAAGAGATTATTTTGTCTCAGGTTTCAAGTCTTGCGCAAAAGTCTCAAACCAGTTTAAGTCTTAGCGCACTGGGCACTTTACTGCTCACTATTTGGAGTAGCTCTAAGGGCAGCCAAGCTTTGATCGCCGCGTGTAATATTAGTTATCACGAATACGAAAAACGCTCATTTTTTAAGGCGCAACTTGTACGTTTATTATTTTCAGTGGGTGCGATTGTGGTGGCGGTCATTGCATTGGTAATCATAGGTATATTACCGCTTGCCCTTAATTTATTGGGAATTAAAGAGAGTATCGATTTTTTAATCATGCTTATATCGTGGCCATTACTGGCACTGACCTTTAACTTTGCATTATTAATTTTATACCGCTATGCGCCACATAGAAAAGCCGCCAAGTGGCGTTGGGTCAGTGTAGGCTCATTGACAGCCACGGTATTATGGATTGTGGCATCTTTTGGCTTTTCATTTTATGTGTCACACTTTGCTAGTTACAACGAAACATATGGTTCCCTGGGCGGGGTGGTCATTATGCTAATGTGGTTATTTATTAGTGCTTATATCATTATTTTAGGAGCCACAATCAATGCCGCGTTAGAGCAGCAAACGGCGCAAGATAGCACGATAGGCCCAGATAAAAGAAGAGGGCAGCGAGGTGCTTATGTTGCAGATCACCTCGATACTCAATAACCAAGATTAACTAATTATTTTAGTTTAAGTTAATTACTTGGTTTGTTGTTATCAGCTGCATAAACGAGGTTTTGTGCAGTGGCTTTGAAAACAAATACCCTTGGCCATAATCACAACCAGCCTCAAGTAATAAATCCATTTGTAATTTTGTTTCTATGCCTTCGGCAATTACTTTTAAACCAAGCTGATGAGCCATCATAATAATTGCTTCACATAAGGCGAGCTCTTGGCTATCTTTTTGAATATTATCAACAAAGCGTTTGTCTATTTTCAGGTAGTCGGTATCCATTTCTTGTAAGTAAGCAAGCGATGAGTAACCCGTACCAAAATCATCGAGTGCCAATTGCATCCCTGATTTAACCAAGGCTTTTAAGCGGCTTTGGGTCAGCTCTTCAGGATTAACCATCAAGCCTTCAGTAATTTCTGCCACAATACTCGATGCAGGTAAATTTGCTGCCTCAAGCATGTCGTACCAATCGTCTATGCCACTGTCTGTGGCTGCCAACTGCACCGGCGATACGTTAATACTGATTTGAAATTCATCTTTAATATGCTTTTTAATGTCGTTGAGTGTTTGTAGTGCCTCAGCAAATACAAATTGACCAAGCGCATTGATTTGTCTGGTTTCCTCGGCTAGGGGAATAAAGTCAGCGGGGCTGATCAGGCCTTTTTCTGGGTGCTGCCAACGAATAAGTCCCTCAGCTTTATGAATATGTAAATCATCAAGCGATACAATAGGCTGGTAATACAACTCAAACTGCTCTAGCTCTATGGCTGAGCGAAGCTCTTTGAGCAACTGCATTCTTGCATTTGCATCTTCACGCATATCATGTGAGAAAAATTCAAAGTCATTGCGGCCGCTATTTTTTGCCTTATACATAGCTTGGTCAGCAGCTTTAAGTAGTTGCTCTGGATTTTGGCCATCATCTGGCGCGCAGGCAATACCAATACTGGCACTGATATACACTTTTTCATCTTCAATAAAAATAGTGGACGCAAGGCTAAGTAACAGTGATTTCGCTATTTGCTTGATGTTATCGCTACCGTGTAAATCACTAAACACAACAACAAATTCATCACCACCAATACGCGCTACAAAATCAGCTTCTTTTGCTGTTTGCACAATTCGCTCAGACACCAACTTAAGTAAGCTATCACCATAATGATGGCCTAACGTGTCATTAATATCTTTAAAGTGATCAATATCTAACAGCATAATAACCAGTTTTTGATCGTCGTTGTTAACGCTCGTAAATCGTTTATTTAACCGCTCTTTTAGTTCTAGTCGATTAGGTAAGTCGGTTAAGTGATCAAAATGGGCTTGTCGCCAAATTAGCTCGTCGGCTTGTTTTTTCTCGGTCAAATCGGTAAAAATAGCAATACGACTAGTCGGGACTTTATTTTTGTCGTAAATAGTATCTATGGTTAACCATTCAGCATATAGCTCGCCATTTTTGCGACGATTGGTTATTTCACCTTGCCAACGACCTGTTGTATTTATTGATTGCCACATGTAATCATAAAACTGTTTGTCATGTTTACCCGATGACAAAATACTCACCGTTTTATTGAGTACCTCTTTTCGAGAATACAAAGTTGTTTCACAAAACGCAGGGTTCACATCGTAAATAACCCCATTTTCATCTGTGATTGCCATGCCTTCACTGCTGTTGTTGTAAACTAACGACGCTAAATGCAAAGACTCTTGGTTTTGTTTTCGTTGCGTTATGTTACTAATAACAATTATAAACTCATCGGCTTTTTGCATTGGGCTGATTTTAACTTCAAAGAACTGCTCGTCTTGTTTATCTTCAAGTTCAATAGTAACTGGCTCACTGAGCGGTTTTAAACACGCTTCCACCTGTTTTAAATTGGTAGCACATAATAAACATGACAATTTTTTAGGCGGTGTTGAATGGCTATAATTTAATGATTCAATACGTCCACCAGTATCAAGAATATTGCCATTGGCATCTACGCGTAAAAAAGCATCAGGTAGCGCATTAAGTAAACTATTGAGCTCGTCATGTTTATGTTTAAGGCATGCCTCAGCCGTTAAGCGAGTTTCGGCCATGTATTTAAAACGATGATAAAGTCTATTTAGCTCAGGGCTATTGGGCTGCTCATCATCATGGGGCATATTACCGGCAGCTAAGCGGTTAACAGCCTGCGTTAAACTTTTAATCGGGGTTAAAATGCTTTTATTGACTAATCGTCTAGCCAATACGGCTAAAAGAAGAGTGGCAATTAAAAAACCTAAAACCATTCTTACAAAGTTAATATCTATTTGTTCAAGTGTTTCATCTATTGGTTGAGTAATATAAATAGAGAGTTTATTGTCATTGCCATCACTATAGAGTGTTGTTTGATGAAACACTCTACGTATACCATCTTTTCCTTTAAAGATGACACCAGCTTGCAAGTTATGCGCTAAATCAAACTTTTCCAATTTGTTGCCTAGTCTATTGGCTGAAAAAGGGTAGTTAACTAAAATACTACCGTTTGAGTCAGTAATGATAGCTCTAATTTCTGTCGATAAATTTAAAGTATTAAGTGCCGAGCTCCACCAGTCTAAAGCGATTACGGTCACAATAACGCCTTCAATATCATTGTTCTTATTTAAGATAGGGTAAGCAAAGTTAATGCTCTGAGCTTTGAGGCTACGATCGTGTTGAAAATGGCCAATACTAAACTCTTTACTGGTGAGCGCGTTTTTAAAATAGGGTCGGTCGCTAATATTAATATTGGTGTCGCTACTTTTTGTGGTACAAATTAGGTCGCCGTTTTTATTTACTACACCAATATTCGCGATATTGCCATTGAGTGCCTTAACATCTAAAAAATATGAAGGACAGGTAGAGGGTAAAGATTTAATATTCTCCTGCTTTTTTGCTAAAAACTCAGTAACTTTTTTGACATCATCAATCATGCTTTGTTGTTTGATAATGAGTTGCTCAGTGATGGTGCGCACTTTTGTCTCATGCTCTTTAATAGCTGCGTCACGACTAAACCACAGGGTTACTAAAATGACAGCAGCAACAGGTATGCAAATAAGCATAAGTAGACGATAGAGCTGGTGTTTTAATGATGTAGTAAAAATAGTCGTATCCAAATTAGTACAAGGTGAATTGACGCTTGCCAATCCTACTATATATAACCTTTAAACTACTAAGGTTATATCGTAGATTATAAAATAAAAAAGTATGGCATATACTTGAAACTTATTAATTTACTAAAAAAACATGATGAAGTAATAAATTAATCTTTTATATATTTAGGGTCTGTTGAACTTTGCAGATTACAATTTGTTCAAACTAGGGGCGGTTTAATCGCGGCTCGAGGTTTGTAACCTAGTGGGCTAAGTAAAAACCGAGCAAAGCTTCCGCGTCCTGCTCACGCCCCTTACCTACATCCATGTAGGCAACAAAGAGTAAATCGCCCCTAGGCAGAACCCTTCGGGCAGCGCCTGTTTGGCATTGATGCTGCGTTATCGTCTATTCATGGGGAATACCACACCACATAGACGCTGCCTTGCCTAAATACCAAACATACTGCTGCAAATTTAACCTTGAAAGGTCAAAAGACCCAGGGCAAAAAAATGAAAATAACCAAAGTTTTAACTGCTTATGCTACCCAAGATGGGGATGGCGTCAATATCCGTCGTATTCCAGGATTTGATGGTAAATATTTAGACCCATTTTTAATGATTGATGAGCTTAAATCTGATGATGAGAGTGACTATATTGGTGGTTTTCCTCCTCACCCTCATCGCGGTATCGAAACTTTTACCTATATTTTAAAAGGAGGATTTGAGCATAAAGATCAAATGGGTAACACAGAAGCGATTCGCGCCGGTGACGTGCAATGGATGAGCACCGGTAGTGGTGTTATGCACAGTGAAATGCCACTTGCTGATGCTGAAAAAGGCTTACATGGCTTTCAAATTTGGCTCAATATGCCAAGCGCTGACAAAATGCGTGAGCCGCAATACCAGGATACCACAGAGCATCCAGCACCGAGGTTTACTAATCAACAAGGTATTAGTCTTAAAGCGCTAGCAGGGACATGGCAATTTGATTCACAGCAATTGGTTTCAAGCTTACAAAACTTAGCCGCTAATGGTGCTATAGCCGATGTGGCTTTGCCTGCAGGTAAGGAGCTTTATCTACCAGCACTAAAACAGCAAAAAGTGATGATTTATGTACATACTGGGGCGTTAATATCAGCGCAAGGTGACACCTTTGATGCAGGAAAATTACTTATTGTTGAGCCATCGAGTGATATTTGCATACGTGCCGAAAAAGCAGCAGGTGTTCTGATTTTAGCAGGTGATCCGCTTAATCAGCCAATTGCACATATGGGGCCGTTTGTAATGACCACTGAAGCTGAAATTCGCCAAGCGGTTAGCGATTATCAAAACGGTTATTTTGGCTCACTGTCGTGACGATTTAATGTAGGAGTGAATTTTAAGCGAGTAGTTTTAATAACCAACTGTATTTTTTTACCATGTTGGTGTCTCCCTTTGCCGACTCCACAACCGCGCCTGCGGTAAAAGCACTAACGAGCCCCACTTTTGTTGCGGCAAAACGTTTGGCTCGATATTTTATTGCCGTAAGGTGCTGACGCTTTAGCTCAGATCGCATCACGACTTCTTTGTGTAGCTGTTGCACTCGAGCATTCGGTGAGTTGATCAAGTAATTGATTAACATAATAGTGTATGCCTTATAATTTAAGCAGCTGCTTTAGACTATTTAGCGTTTTAGTAAAGCCAATTTTTTTGCTTAGATAAACTGCGTTTCGCCACAGCCAAATTAAACATAAAATTTGTAGGCTGATCACTACAGTAATGCTCAGCCAAATCGAGCTAAATAAGTCAAAAGTCGCAAAGCCTACAATACCTAAAAACCCGACCCACAGTAACACCAAGCCACTGGCAAAACATCCAAGTAGGATAGTGATCAGTGCTAAGGATCTTAACGACAATTTCCATTCAGCTATAGCAAGCTGATGCGTCAACTTTCCTTGTTGATGACAATCATCCTTGAGCTGCGCTGCATAATCAGCAAGCTTGGCAATATGATCTTGCCAGTCATCGGCATGTTTTGCCGATGACTGCGAATCTGTCGATTGTGATTCACTTGATGTTGAATGTAGGTTTTGCATTAGTATTACTTACGACGAAATAGTGCAGTAACTAACATACCAGCAGCAAATGCAAGACCAGCCGTTGCTAATGGGTTTTCTGATGCGAGTTGACGAGTCTTAGAAGTACATTCTTCTAACTTCTCGCGAGCTGCTAATTGCTTCTCATTAAGTGTTTCTGCTGAGCTGCTTGCTCCTTTACGAACGCCATTTTCAGCTACCGCTGCTTTACTCGATAATGCATCTACTGCATCATGCGCAGCTGAAGTAGCCTTATCTGTTAACGGGGCTTCAATCTCTTGTTTTGTATCAATAGGTGTTTTGCTCTTTGTTGCCGTAGCCATAATCAATCCTTAATAGTTTTTTAAAAGTAATTATTAAGGTGCAATGATTAAACCAGTTTTTAACTCATTGTTTTATATGGATTGTATTTTATTTACTAATTTTTAGTAGGTTTATAGCTGTAACTATTGCGACAACAGTTTGTAATTTTTACAAACCAAGGCGTTTTAATCATTCGAGGTTGATTTTTCCTTTGCTTACTCGGTTATACATTTCGGGTCACGATTTAGTTGCACCTAGTTCGAATAAACAAAGCCCTACACACCCTAAATAAATTGTAATTATTCACTGTTTATTCATTAAGCAAATAATGCCAGCTAGCTAATAAAAAAAACGATAAAAAATTTTTTACTGGCTGATCAGATTTTTTACTAAACAATTCAACCGCTTTAATCTGAGCCTTATTTTTTCAGGCTTCGCGGGGTGCTAAAGCTGGGTGACTTACTTGACAAAAAGGCTTGTCAAGCCCTAAACTGGAGCACTGTGGTAAAAAGTGGTGTTTAGTGGATCAAACTGGATCGGGTTAATCAAAAAGTTGATTAAAATAATTTTACAATAGGCTTTTTATGTTTCGTGGCGCAAGTTCACTGAGTTTGGATGATAAAGGACGTTTTGCGGTACCAACAAAGTACCGAGACACGCTATTGTCTGAAGATCAGGGAACGGTTATTTGCACAGTTGCACTCAATGAGCCTTGCCTTTGGTTATACCCCCTTGCTGAATGGTTAGAAATAGAAAGCCGTTTAGCAAAAATATCTAATATGAATCCCAGAGCGCGACGTATGCAACGTATGTTGTTAGGTAATGCGACAGAGTATCAGCTTGATAAAAACGGTCGAATTTTGCTGGCGCCTTCTTTGCGCTCACATGCAGAACTTGGCAAAAAAATTATGCTGGTGGGCTTAATGAATAAATTTGAGATTTGGGATGAGGCGCGTTGGCATGAACAAATGCGCCAAGACACTGAGCTTGAAAGGCTTGGTGAATTTGAACCGAATGACGATTTAGATAACTTTACCCTCTAGCAGCAAAACAAAAAGGCAAAAAATAGCTAATGACAGCGCAATTTGAACACGTATCCGTATTAATGGAAGAAACCATAGATGCACTTGCAATTAAGCCAGACGGCATTTATATGGATGGCACCTTTGGACGTGGCGGACATTCAGGGCAAATATTAGCGCGCTTGGGCGACGCTGGTCGCTTGCAGGCTATTGATCAGGATCCACAAGCTATAAAGTCAGCGGAAAAGTTTGCCGATGATTCACGTTTTTCGATTGCTCACTCACGGTTCTCAAAGTTATACGAAGTTGCTGAGCAAAACGATCTAATTGGTAAAGTTGATGGCATTTTACTTGATATTGGTGTGTCGTCACCGCAGTTAGATGATGCCGCTCGTGGCTTTAGTTTTATGAAAGACGGCCCGCTTGATATGCGAATGGATCCAAGCACAGGCCGTAGCGCTGCGCAGTGGTTAGCTGAGGCGGAACTAGATGACATTACCCATGTGATCAAAAAGCTAGGTGAAGAAAAATTTGGTAAGCGCATTGCACATAAAATATTGGAAGTGCGTGAACATACGCCAATCACTACCACTAAACAGCTCGCAGATTTAGTTGATGAAGCTGTACCTGTTAAAGATAAGTTTAAACATCCTGCAACGCGCACGTTTCAGGCAATTCGTATTTATATTAATAGCGAATTAGAGGAAATTCAAACCGCACTACAAGCGGCGATTAAAGTTCTTAAGCCAGGTGGTCGCTTAGTTGTTATTTCCTTCCACTCTTTAGAAGATCGCATTGTAAAACAATTTATTAGAAAACAGAGTAAGGGAGAAGCGATACCCAGAGGTCTGCCTTTAACCGACGCACAAATAAATAAAAATCTGACGTTAAAAGCAGTGGGTAAAGCTATTAAACCAAGTGCTGATGAAGTGGCGCGCAACCCACGCTCTCGCAGCTCAGTACTAAGGATTGCACAGAGGTTGGGATGAGTAAAAAAGCGAGTTATCGCCAACCCAATCTATTTCTTGAAATAATTAAAGGCCTAGGTGCAAACAAGATCACCTTGGCCTTGTTGGTTGTGATATTCGCGTCAAGTTTGAGTGTAGTGCAAGTAACCCATTTATCTCGTGCGCAATTAATTGAGCAAGATTCGTTACTCCAAGAGCGTGACGAATTGGATTTAGAGTGGCGTTATTTTTTAGTGGAAGAAGAATTTTATTCTCAACATGTACGCATTGAAGAAGTGGCAACGTCACAATTAGAAATGAAGCGGCCAACCAGCCAAGATGAGCAGGTAATCATATTACAATGAGAACGCGAGGCAAAAAACCAGTTAACAACCTAATCGCATGGCGCTTTATTTTAGTGTGCGCGGTGATTTTTTTAGTGTTTGTGACTTTGGTATCGCGTGCTGCGTATTTGCAAGTAATTGAACCCGATAAAGCCCGCTCTGAAAGTGACAAACGTACGGTACGTGTTGAAAAACTGCATGTTCAGCGCGGCATGATCTTCGATCGTAACGGTAAAGAGCTCGCAGTTAGTGTGCCTGTAGTCAGTGTGTATGCGGATCCTAAAGCGTTGCATAAGTCACTGGTGAGCAAAGTGCTCAGACAAGCCCGTAAAAATGGTGAAGATCAACAAACACTGCGTGAAAATGTCGCTGAGCTAAATAAGCGTACCGCCCTGTATTATAAAAATGATGTGCGCTGGCGTGAACTGGCCGATGTACTGCGCATTGAACCGAGTAAAATTAATACCCGACTCCTTGATGATCCTACTCGTCGTTTTGTTTACTTAAAACGCCAAGTTACCCCTGCTGTTGCTAATTACATTGGCGATTTACGCCTACCCGGTATTCATTTACTAGATGAATCAAAACGTTATTACCCTGCCGGTGAGGTGAGTGCGCATATTATTGGCTTTACCAATATTGATGGCAAAGGGATTGAAGGTATAGAAAAGCTTTACGAAAATGCACTGACTGGCGAAGAAGGTCGTCGTACGATTCGAAAAGATGCCCAAGGACGTGAAGTTGAAGTGCTTGATGAGCGCGAGCGAGTGGAGCCTGAGAGTATTCAACTGAGTATTGATCAGCGTATTCAGGCGATTGCTTACAAGGCGGTTAAATCAGCGGTGTTAACCTACAAAGCAACCTCAGGCTCTGCCATGGTGGTTGATGTAAAAACCGGTGAAGTTTTGGCTATGGTAAATAGCCCCTCATTTAATCCTAACAACTTAAGCGGTGCCGCTCCTCATAAGCGTCGTAACCGTGCAATTACAGATTTGTTTGAACCCGGCTCAACCGTTAAGCCTCTAGCCATTTTAGCTGGATTAGACTACGGCACAATCCAACCGGATGACAAAGTTGATACCTACCCAGGCTGGATGCGTTTAGGGGGCAGCTTAGTACAAGATACCCGTAATCATGGTGAAATGACGCTGCGCGAAATTTTAAAATACTCCAGTAATATGGGCGTAACAAAAATAAGCCAAACCGTACCCAAAGACTATTTTGTCGGTCTTTACCAAAAGGTGGGTTTTGGCAGTGATAGTGGTACCGGCATGGTCGGGGAAAGTAGTGGTTTATTTTACCCAAACCGTCGTTGGTCAGATCACGAAATTGCTGCACTTTCGTTTGGTTACAATATTGCCGTGAGTACCGCGCAAATGGCTCGTTTTTACGCCATGTTAGGCGCAGGTGGGGTTAACCGTCCACTTACCGTACTTAAGCAAGATTCTATTCCTGAAGGTGAACGCGTTTTTCAACAACAAGATGTTGAAGCTGTGGTTCATATGATGGAAAGCGTATTTGAAGAAGGTGGTACCGCGCGTCGCATTAAAGTCGATGGCTACCGTGCAGCTGGTAAAACGGGTA
The DNA here is from genome assembly GCF_001974855.1 of Pseudoalteromonas sp. SK18. Taxonomy (GTDB): domain Bacteria; phylum Pseudomonadota; class Gammaproteobacteria; order Enterobacterales; family Alteromonadaceae; genus Pseudoalteromonas. Next base: position 44,146 of record NZ_MTQB01000016.1, read on the forward strand.
CCTCTAAAAAGGCGGCTGCAGGCGGCTATGGTGACGAGTATGTGGGTTACTTTGCGGGTATTGCTCCAGCAAGTAATCCGCGATTAGCCGTTGTGGTATTGATCAACGAGCCCGGTGGAGATGTTTATTATGGCGGCGCAACGGCAGGTCCAGCGTTTGCAGAAATAATCTCTAATTCATTAAGAATTTTAAACGTTGCCCCAGATAAAGACTCGGTGGCATACGTGAAGGGCAAAGATGATGGTGCGTGATTTACACACAATTTTAAAATATTTAGAAATAGATGCAGCACGTTTAATGGTAAACGAGTTGCGTTTAGACAGCCGCGATGTAAAACCGGGTGATGTGTTTGTGGCAATAAAAGGTCATCAGCTTGATGGCGGACAGTTTATTGATAAAGCAATTGAGAATGGTGCCAGTGCAATTATTGCCGACAGACTGTGTGAGTTTGAAAGTGATTTTGAGCCGTTATATTTAGTCTCAGAATTAAATAAAAAATTGCCTGTTTTAGCGAGTAAATTTTACCAGCAACCGAGCCTAGAGTTAGACTTAATTGGTGTAACAGGTACTAATGGTAAGTCGACTACTACAGCAATGATTGCTCATTTAGCACAGTTTTGTCGTACCCAAGCCGCAATTATAGGCACGCTCGGTTACGGCCATCCAGATAATTTAACACCGCTGCAAAATACCACGCCCTCAAGTGTGGATTTACAACATATTTTAAGTGACTTAAAAGCGCAGCAACATCGCTTAGTAGCAATGGAAGTATCATCGCATGGATTGGTACAGCATCGTGTTGATCAGTGTCATTTTAAAGCGGCGGTTTTTACTAACTTATCTCGCGATCACTTAGATTATCATGGTGACATGGATAGTTACGGTGATGCCAAATTGATGCTGTTTCGTGATTTTGATGCTGCCAATGTCATTCTTAATCAAGATGACGGACAAGCAGAGCAGTGGATTGAAAAATATAGCTTTAATAAATTAATTTGTTATGGTCGTAAAAATTTAGCCCCTAAAAACGCTCAGTTTGTGTATTTTTCTGATGTTAGCTATTCGGCAACCGGTATTTCGGCGCAATTAACTACAAGTTGGGGTGATATTGCCATAAAATCACCGTTATTTGGTGAATTTAACCTGTATAATTTAACCGCCGCTTTAGCCACATTACTAGCACTGGGTTATCCATTGGCGCAATTAGTGGCAGGGTGTGAATATTTACAACCTGTTGCAGGCAGAATGCAAGCATTTACAGCGCCAAGTATGCCTACTTGCGTGGTTGATTATGCACATACACCGGATGCATTGGCTTTAGCGTTACAAGCGCTGCAACAACATGTACCAGGTGGAGTGAGTTGTGTGTTTGGTTGTGGTGGTGATAGAGATAAAGGTAAACGTGTATTAATGGCACAGGCCGTTGAGCAGTTTGCAGATAAAGTGATCATCACCAGTGATAATCCACGCTCTGAAGATCCCAATGAAATTATTAATGACGTAGCTGCAGGATTAACACACCCAAAAAACGCCCATTTAGAGGCCGACCGGGGTGCTGCGATACAATTTGCTATAGATAACGCAAAAGCCGGTGAGGTTATTTTAATTGCCGGTAAAGGGCATGAAGACTATCAAATTATAGGTAACAAACGCATTGATTTTTGTGACCGCCAATTTGTACAACAACAATTAAAAAAAGCAGTAAGAGGGTCTCAAGCATGATCCCAATGGATTTTGATTGGCTAGCTAATGTGCTAGCAACTGATTATCAAGGTGATAATCGTCAAGTAATAAATATAAACACCGATACCCGTACTTTGTGTGATGGTGAAGTGTTTTTGGCACTTAAAGGCCCCAATTTTGATGGCCATAAGTTTATTGAGCAAGCAAAACAAAAAGGTGCTATTGGAGTCATTGTCGATCACGCTGTTGATACCGACATTACTCAATTTGTAGTTGCCGATACCCGTATTGCATTAGGCACAATTGGTACAGCGGTGATGGCGCAAGTTGCACCTAAAACTATTGCTATTACTGGCAGTGTAGGTAAAACCACAGTTAAAGAAATGTGTGCCGCTATTTTATCAAGTAAAGGGGATGTTTTAGCGACTAAAGGCAACTTCAATAATGATATTGGCGTGCCTCTCACCTTATTGAGATTAGAGCCACAACATCGTTTTGCGGTTATTGAGCTCGGTGCTAACCACATTGGTGAAATTGCCTACACCACCGCTATGACCAAACCAGATGTTGCCGTAGTATGTAATGTTGCGGCGGCGCATTTAGAAGGTTTTGGTAGCCTGCAAGGGGTGGCACAAGCCAAAGGCGAAATTTATGACGGTTTAAAAGACGATGGCATTGCCATTGTTAATTGCGATAGCGAGTTTAGCCAGTATTGGCTTGATAAGTTAGCAGCGCGTAAGATTAAATGTTTTTCTAGCAGCGAAAAGCTAGATATTTGGGCCGAAAATATCAGCTTAGATGCTCAAGCTCGCGCAAGCTTTACCTTATGCACCAAACAACACAGAGTACCGGTTACGTTAGCATTGCCAGGCAAGCATAATATTAGCAACGCGCTTATTGCTGCGGCATTAACCAGTGAGTTTGACGTGTCACTTGAAGAAATTGCCAGCGCCCTAGCGACCATGGGTGAAGTTAAAGGGCGGGTTAACCTGATTGAAGCTAGTGATTCACTCACCATTATTGATGATACTTATAATGCCAACGTTAAATCGGTAAAAGCGGCGATTGATTTACTTAGCGATATTCAAGGTCATCGTATTTTGGCTTTGGGTGACATGGGCGAACTTGGTGAAGATGCTCGTAAGTACCATCAAGAAGTGGGCGAATACGCATTAGCGCAAGGTATTGATGAGCTATTTACACTTGGTGTATTAAGTAAGTCAGCCAGTGATGTATTTGAGTTGCCTAATCGTCATTTTTCTAATCGTGACCAGATGCTGCAACAAATTCAAAGCAGTATCAGCAAAGTAGATAAAAAAATTACCCTTGTCGTGAAAGGATCACGCAGTTCTCGCATGGAGCTTTTAGTAACCGATTTAGTTAATGGCCAGCAACAAGCCATCAATGGAGTATCATAATGTTAGTTTGGCTGGCTGAGTATTTAACTCAATATTATAGTGGCTTTAATGTTTTTTCGTATTTAACTCTACGTGCCATTTTAGGTATTTTGACTGCGTTAATTATGTCTCTTTATTTGGGGCCAAAGTTAATTCGTGGTTTACAGCGCATGCAAATTGGGCAAACAGTACGTGATGATGGTCCGCAATCACATTTATCTAAATCGGGTACACCAACTATGGGTGGCTTACTTATTTTAGCGGCAATATTCACCAGCACTTTATTGTGGGCGGATTTGTCTAATAAATACGTTTGGGCCACTTTATTTGTGATTGGCTCATTGGGGATTGTCGGCTTTATTGACGATTACCGTAAGGTGATCCGCAAAGACCCTAAAGGGCTGATTGCAAAGTGGAAGTATTTTTGGCAATCGGTAATTGCACTAGTCGTAGCTACTGCACTTTACATGACCAGTACCCAAGCGACAGAGACATCTCTTGTTGTGCCATTTTTTAAAGATGTACTGCCACAACTAGGCCTGTTTTATATCGTGATCACTTATTTTGCATTGGTGGGCACCTCAAACGCGGTTAATTTAACCGACGGACTAGATGGCTTAGCGATTGTGCCAACAATTTTGGTGGCTGCAGCACTGGCTATTATTGCTTATTTAACTGGTAATATTAACTTTTCGGCTTATTTACATATTCCGCACTTGCCGCTGGCCAGTGAGTTAGTTGTGGTGTGTACTGCCATAGTGGGAGCCGGGTTAGGTTTTTTATGGTTTAACACCTATCCAGCACAAGTATTTATGGGCGATGTAGGCTCGTTAGCGCTTGGTGGTGCTTTAGGCATTATTGCCGTACTTGTTCGCCAAGAGCTATTACTTATCATTATGGGTGGGGTGTTTGTAATGGAAGCGCTGTCGGTGATTTTACAAGTTGGTTCTTATAAATTACGTGGCCAACGTATTTTTAGAATGGCGCCTATTCACCATCACTACGAACTTAAAGGATGGCCAGAGCCACGCGTTATTGTGCGCTTTTGGATAATTTCTATTGTGCTGGTACTTGCTGGCCTTGCGACATTAAAGATCCGATAAATGCAGTATTTAAACGAGATAAAAAATAAACACATAACAGTGCTCGGACTCGGTGTAACCGGTCTGGGCATTGTGCGTTTTTTATTATCTCGAGGCATACAGCCCCATGTGGTCGATAGCCGAGAAAATCCACCCGGTGTTGATTGGCTCAAGCAACATGCCGCTAATCTAAATACTCACTTTGGTGATTTAAATAACGCGGCGCTCAGTGCTTGCGATATGATCATTATTAGTCCCGGACTAAGTTTAAAAACCCCTGCGGTTGCACAGGCAATGAATGCCGGTGTAGAAGTGATTGGTGATGTTGAGCTATTTGCCCGCATTAACACTAAACCGATTGTTGCGGTAACAGGCTCAAATGGCAAATCAACGGTAGTAACCCTTGCTTACGAAGTATTAAAAACCGCAGGTTATAAAGTAGCACTGGGTGGCAATATTGGCACAGCTGTGCTGGATTTACTTGACGGTGACTTTGATGTATTTGTACTGGAACTATCGAGTTTTCAGCTTGATACCACTGACAGCTTAAAAGCCAGCAGTGCAACCGTACTTAATATTTCAGAAGATCATCTCGATCGCTATGATAGCTATCAAGCTTATATAGATTCAAAATTAAGTATATATGACGGCGCTGAACTTTTAGTGATTAATGCTGACGATAGGCAAACCCACCCAGTGAGTCGCACGTTAGCACCACAACTGAGCTTTGGTGAAACACAAGGCGATTACCACTTAGCACAGCATAATAACGAAGCGCACTTTATGGTAAAGGGCGAAGCTTATTTACCAGTAAGTACCTTAGCCGTTGTGGGTAAGCATAACTATTTAAACACGCTGGCAGTAATGGCGTTACTCAGCCCGTTTGAAATAACTAAAGCGCATTATAAAACTGCGTTAGCTCAATTTAATGGCTTGGCACATCGTTGCCAGTTTGTGGGTGAGTTTAATGACGTTAAATATTTTAATGATTCTAAAGCCACCAATGTAGGCGCAACAATAGCTGCCATTGATAGTTTAGCGGGTGAACAACAAAATTTAGTGGTTATTGCTGGTGGCGATGCCAAAGGCGCGGATTTAGAGGCACTTAAACCTTATGTTGAGCAACACGTTAAAGCACTTATTTGCTTTGGTAAAGATGCAAAAGAGTTAGTGGCACTAACTGCTAAAGGCCATCTAACCAGTAACATGTCTGAGGCTGTGGCGCTTGCTAAACAATTAAGTACGTCAGGCGATACAGTTTTACTCGCGCCTGCCTGTGCCAGCATTGATATGTATAACAATTATATGCAGCGCGGCGATGATTTTGTGCACTGTGTATTGCAGGGGCAGTCATGATTGCTTTTGCGGATATTAAAGAGGCATTTACCCCTAAACCTTCGGCGCAGCTTTATGATGTGCCGCTCCTTTATTGTATGCTAATGCTAATAGGGGTGGGCTTTGTGATGGTAACCAGTGCTTCAATGCCGACGGCCGATAGGCTGTTTGGCAACATTTATCATTTTACTATCCGCCACGGTATTTTTTTAGGGCTTTCATTTTGTTTATTTTGCATAAGTACTCAAGTACCTATGTCGTGGTGGAAAAAAGCTAACCCCTACTTATTACTAATCGGCTTAGTGTTGTTATTGGTGGTGTTAATTGTGGGGCGAGAAGTGAATGGTTCTACCCGTTGGATACCTATCGGACCATTTAATATTCAGGCTTCAGAGCTCGCTAAGTTATTCTTTTTTAGTTATATCGCAGGCTATTTAGTCCGTAAGCGCAGTGAAGTACAAGAAAACATTAAAGGCTTTGCTAAACCCATAGCGGTATTTGCCGTTTATGCGGCACTTATTTTAATGCAGCCAGATTTAGGAACCGTGGTGGTTATGTTTGTTACTACGGTTGGTTTATTGTTTTTAGCTGGTGCTAAGCTTTGGCAATTTTTTGCACTTATTTTAACCGGTATTGCGCTAGTGGTTGGGCTGATTGTGTTTGAGCCTTATCGTATGGCGCGTGTGGTGGGTTTTTTAGAGCCTTGGGATGACCCTTTTGGTAAAGGTTATCAATTAGTGCAATCACTGATGGCTTATAGCCAAGGTGATTGGTTTGGCCAAGGCTTAGGCAATAGCGTACAAAAATTACAATATTTACCAGAAGCACACACTGATTTTATTTTTGCAGTGATAGCTGAAGAACTTGGTTTTATGGGCGTATTGAGTATTTTAATGGTGTTAGGGACATTAGTATTCAGGGCGCTACTAATTGGCCAAAATGCGCTTAAAAACGGTAAAGAATATGAAGGCTATTTAGCTTTAGCTATCGGTATTTGGTTTGCATTTCAAACCATGGTTAATGTTGGCGCTAGTGCCGGTATATTACCAACTAAAGGATTAACCCTGCCGTTTATTTCCTATGGTGGCTCAAGTTTATTAATGATGACCATAGCCACAGGTATTCTATTACGAGTAGATTTTGAAACGAAGATGGCAACCAAACAGGCCACGTCGGGTGGAGCTAAACGATGAGTAAAAAAATAGTCGTTGTAGCAGGGGGCACAGGTGGACATATTTTTCCAGGGATTGCGGTTGCTGATTATCTCAAACAGCAAGGTTGGCAAGTTAGCTGGATAGGCACCCCAGATAGAATGGAAGCCAGTGTCGTGCCCAAGCACAACATAGAAATTGATTTTATTGATGTAAAAGGCGTGCGAGGTAATGGTTTAAAACGCCTCATTAAAGCGCCATTCATGGTTATTAATGCAATATTGCAGGCGCGTAAGGTATTAAAACAACAACGCCCTGACGTGGTTTTAGCAATGGGTGGTTACGTAACGGGCCCTACGGGGATTGCGGCAAAAAGTCTCGGTATCCCTTTGGTAATTCATGAGCAAAACGCTGTAGCTGGCATGAGCAATAAATGGCTAGCGAAATTTGCGAATCGCGTATTAGCGGCTTTCCCTAGCGCCTTTGCCAGTGGTAAAGCTGAGCTGGTGGGTAACCCTGTGCGTCAGAGTGTGGTTGATATACCTAAGCGGGAAGTATCAAGCCCAATCAATATGCTAGTTGTGGGTGGCTCGTTAGGTGCGCAAGTACTCAACCAAACACTACCAGAAGCATTTAAGCGCTTAAATGATACTTGTGCCATTAATGTTTGGCACCAAACCGGTAAAGGCCATTTTGCCAGTGTAAGCGAAAGTTACCAGCAGCAACAAATGGGCGATGAGCAAGTAACTGTTGCTGAATTTATTGATGATATGGATACCGCTTATAGCTGGGCCGATATTGTGATTTGTCGCGCCGGAGCGCTAACTGTGAGTGAAATTGCTGCAGCGGGTAAAATGGCGGTATTTGTGCCATTTCCACACGCGGTTGATGATCACCAAACAGCAAATGCACAGTATTTAGTAATGGCAGAAGGGGCATTATTAATGCCACAAGGGCAATTTAATCAGCGCAGTATTGTTGAACTTTTAAGTCCCTATTTAGCCGAACCTTTATTAATAACTAAAATGGCTGCTAAAGCAAAACAGCAGGCTATTTTAGATGCCACAGCCAGCGTCGCTATGCACTGTGAGCAAGTAACAAATAAGAGAACATAAGTGAAACAGACATTAGCAAAAGAAAAATATACACGCCCTGCGATGCGCCGCATTGAAACTATTCACTTTGTAGGAATAGGTGGTGCAGGTATGGGCGGTATTGCAGAAGTATTGGCTTTTGAAGGTTACCGTATTACCGGCTCGGATATAGCGCATAGCGCCATGACCGAGCGTTTAATTCAAGCGGGCGCTGAAGTATTTATTGGCCATCATGAAAATAATGTAAAAGACGCTAATGTGGTGGTGGTTTCAAGTGCAATTGATAAAACAAACCCTGAAATTCAAGCCGCGCAAGCTGCGCGTATTCCGGTGGTTCGCCGTGCAGAAATGTTAGCTGAGCTGATGCGTTTTCGTCATGGTATTGCCATTGCCGGTACCCATGGTAAAACCACAACAACGAGTTTAATTGCCAGCATTTATGCACAAGCAGGGCTCGATCCAACCTTTATTATTGGCGGTTTATTAAATAGTGCTGGCAGCAATGCTAAAGTAGGCAAAAGCGACTTTTTAATCGCTGAAGCGGATGAAAGCGATGCTTCATTTTTGCATTTACAGCCAATGGTATCGGTGATCACTAATATTGAAGAAGATCACATGGAAACTTACGGCGGCAGCTTAGAAAAAATGAAAGATACTTATGTTGAATTCATTCATAACCTGCCGTTTTACGGGCTAGCTGTAGTGTGTATAGATTCAGACGTTGCCGCAGAATTAATACCTCGCTTTGGTCGTCCGGTGATCACTTATGGTGAATCGCAAGATGCTGACTATCGAATGAGTGAATTTAGCCAAACAGCCAATACATGCCAATTTACTGTTACTAATAAACAAGGCGAGAGTTTAACCGCCAAGTTAAATATGCCAGGTAAACACAATGCCCTAAATGCAACCGCAGCGATTGCGGTGGCAAAAGATCAAAACATAGCTAATCATGCAATTTTAGCGGCATTAGGTACTTTTGAAGGCATTGGCCGTCGTTTTCAGCATTATGGTGAATTTGAAAACGAATGCGGTAATGTGATGTTAGTAGATGACTATGGTCATCACCCATCAGAAGTGGCAGCTACCATCACCGCAGCGAGAGAAGGCTGGCCTGATAAGCGTTTAGTGATGGTTTATCAGCCGCATCGCTATACTCGTACTCGCGATTTATACGAAGATTTTGTGAAAGTACTCGCCGAGGTTGATCAGTTGCTATTGCTTGATGTTTACAGTGCAGGCGAAGAGCCGATTGTGGGCGCTGATAGTAAGAGTTTATGCCGCAGTTTACGCCAGCGTGGCAAAGAGCCATTGCATGTAGCTTCAAGCTCAGAGCTTGCAGGTGTACTTGCTAACTGCCTACAAAATAATGACTTAGTACTTACGCAAGGCGCAGGTAACATAGGTCAGTTAGTTAAAAGTTTAGCAGCAACAAACATGTCGATAGAAAAATTAAAGCAAGGTGAAGTATGACACAGGTAAGTTCCCAGTTCGGTAAAGTCGCAGTATTGCTAGGTGGAAACTCTGCAGAGCGCGACGTGTCATTAAAATCTGGTCAAGCAGTCCTTAATGCACTTCTTGCCTGTGGCATTGATGCGATTGCGTTTGACCCTCAAAATCGTTCATTGTGGGAATTAAAAGAGTTAAACGTTGATCGCGTTTTTATTGCGTTGCATGGCCGAGGCGGTGAAGATGGCACCGTACAAGGTGCTTTAGAGTTTATGAACTTACCTTACACCGGCAGTAATGTATTGGGTTCGGCACTGGCAATGGATAAAATTCGTTGTAAGCACTTATTTAAATCGGCTGGCTTAAGCACGGCACCGTACGCTGTGGTTGATGCTAAAAAAGGCTTTGATGCCAAGGCCATTATGGCGCAATTTAAAAAGGTGATGGTAAAGCCATCGCATGAAGGCTCTAGTATTGGTATGGCACAAGCTAGCTCTGCAGCAGAGCTTGAAGATGCGCTCACTAATGCATTTAAGTTCGACAGCCAAGTATTGGTAGAGCAATGGATCACGGGGCGCGAATTTACAATTACGGTACTCGGTGATGAAGTACAACCTGTGATTGAAATGAGCACGCCAAATGGTTTTTATGACTACCAAGCTAAATATCAGTCAAGTACGACGCAATATCATTGCCCAGCTGATTTATCACAGTCAGATACCGAAAAATTACAAGCAATGGCACTCGATGCGTTTGATTTAGTGGGTGCAAGTGGCTGGGGTCGCGTCGATGCAATGCAAGATCAGCAAGGCCAATTTTACTTATTAGAAGTGAATACTGTGCCAGGCATGACAGAAAAATCACTGGTGCCAATGGCAGCAAAAGCCAATGGGGCAAGTTTTGAGCAATTAGTTGTTCGCATTTTGGAGCAAACCCTTTAATATGCATCCCTTTTTAGAGAAAGCGCAGCAACTAAAACAGCAACTTAACTGGTCGCTGATTTTTGGAGTGAGTTTTTTTCTAGCGGTGGTGATAGGGTTAATTGAAATAACCAATGGGGTTTCCCATTGGTTAGTTGAAAATAAAGATGCACAGATTAAGCATTTAACGGTGTTGGGCAATCCCAAATACACCGATGAAAAAGCAATAACTACCGCGATAAAAAAGGCGGATTTAAGTAGCTTTTTTGAGCTAAACGTAAAGCACGTGCAGCATTTAGTACAGGAGCTGCCTTGGGTTGCAACGGTATCGGTTAGAAAGCAATGGCCTGATACTATCCAAGTTTACGTGGTAGAGCATCAAGCAGTCGCTCACTGGAACAGTGATTTATTGATTAACCAAAGTGGCGATGCGTTTGAAGCTAAAAGTGATAAATTAAGTGCCACATTACCCCAGTTATATGGGCCAGAGGGCAGTGAAAAAGAAGCATGGGTAGCGTTTAAACAGTTTGATGAAATGCTCAAAGTAAATGCATTAACGCTCAGTAGCTTGGCGCTATCGGAGCGGTTTTCGTGGCAACTTTGGTTAGATAATGGCGTGCGTTTAAATTTAGGACGCAAGGATAAAGCCAAGCGTGTACAGCGTTTTATAGACGTTTATTCACGTATAGAACAACGTGCTGATGCACAGATAGATGCAATTGATTTACGCTACGATACCGGCCTTGCAGTGAGCTATAAGCCAATGCAAGAACAGCAATTATAATAAAGAGTAAGGCATGACTAAGTCAGCAGAAAGAAACCTAGTGATTGGATTAGACGTTGGCACTTCGAAGGTAGTGGCCACGGTAGGTGAAATCACCACAGATAACAAGCTCAGCATTGTTGGCGTGGGGAGCCAAGTATCTTATGGAATGGATAAAGGCGGCGTTAACGATTTAAATTTAGTGTCTGAGTCTATTCGCCGCGCAATTGATGAAGCTGAATTGATGGCTGATTGTCGTATTAGCTCGGTTTATTTGGGTATTTCTGGCAAACATATTCAGTGTCAGAACGAAAGTGGTGTTGTCGCTATTAACAACACCGAAGTAACCGATGAAGACATTGAAAATGTAATCCATATTGCTCGCTCAGTACCAATTTCAGCTGAACGCAAAATGTTGCATGCGTTGCCACAAGAGTACAGCATTGACATGCAAGAGGGGATTAAAAACCCACTCGGTATGAGTGGTGTGCGTATGGAAGCACGCGCGCATATTATTACTTGCTCCAACGATATGGCTAAAAATATAGAAAAATGTGTTGAACGTTGTGGGCTTGAAGTTGACCAACTTATATTCACTGCGCTTGCCTCGTGTTACTCCGTACTGACGGATGATGAAAAAGAGCTAGGTGTTGCGGTGTTAGATATTGGTGGTGGTACTATGGATATCACTATTTATATTAATGGTGCGCTGCGTCATTCGGCGGTTATCCCGGTGGCAGGCAACCAAGTAACCGGTGACATTGCAAAAATATTTCGTACACCTATATCACATGCAGAGTCACTCAAAGTACAATATGCCTGTGCCAGTAGCCAAATGGCGAGCAGCGAAGACACAATTGAAGTGCCAAGCGTTGGTGGGCGACCAGCAAGACTGATGTCTAGGCATACGTTGTCAGAAGTGGTTGAGCCACGTTTTAGAGAATTATTTGAGTTGGCGATGGAAGAAATTCGTCGCTCAGGATTAGAAGACCAAATTGCAGCAGGTCTCGTCATTACTGGCGGAACTGCTAAAATGACTGGCGCAATGGAAGTGGCTGAAGATATTTTTCAGATGCCAGTAAGAATAGGTAAACCAATTGGTGTAGTAGGTTTAACTGATTATGTTGATGATCCATCGTACGCAACAGCTGTAGGTTTGTTACAATACGGGCGTACTATGCAGTCGATGAATGCACAAAAGTCGAAAGCGGATGATAACAATAATTGGTGGAACCGCATCACAAAATGGTTTCAAGGCGAGTTTTAGTACTCAAGTCGGAGAGTAAATATGTTTGATATAATGGAACAACACAGCGAAGAAGCTGTAATAAAAGTAATCGGTGTAGGCGGTGGCGGCGGTAACGCAGTTGAGCACATGGTAAAACAACAAATAGAAGGTGTTCGTTTTATCGCAGCCAATACGGATGCGCAAGCATTACGTAATTCAGCCGCTGATGTAACGGTACAATTAGGGACGCAAATAACCTCTGGGTTAGGTGCCGGTGCCAACCCTGAAGTAGGTCGTCAGTCGGCTGAAGAAGATGCCGAAACCATTCGTGCCAGCCTTGAAGGTGCCGATATGGTATTTATAGCGGCAGGTATGGGCGGCGGTACAGGAACCGGTGCTGCGCCAGTTGTAGCTAAAATTGCTAAAGAACTGGGTATTTTAACTGTTGCTGTGGTAACACGTCCGTTTGATTTTGAAGGTAAAAAGCGTGCCGCTGCTGCGGAGCAGGGGATTAGCGAACTATCTGAAATTGTGGACTCGTTAATCACTATTCCAAATAACAAGTTACTAAAAGTATTGGGTAAAGGAACAACTTTACTGGATGCATTTGCTAAAGCAAATGACGTATTGTTTGGTGCGGTACAAGGTATTGCTGAGTTAATTACTCGCTCGGGTCTAATTAACGTGGATTTCGCCGACGTACGTACTGTTATGTCTGCAATGGGCACGGCGATGATGGGTACAGCATCTGCATCGGGTCCTGATCGTGCACAAGAAGCAGCAGAAGCTGCTATTTCAAGCCCGCTTCTAGAAGACGTAGATTTAACCGGTGCTAAAGGTATCTTGGTTAATATTACTGCGGGTATGGATATCGCGATTGAAGAATTCGAAATTGTGGGTAATCACGTTAAGGCGCTAGCGTCTGAAAACGCAACGGTTGTTGTGGGTGCGGTAATTGACCCAGAAATGACAGACGAGCTACGTGTAACTGTGGTTGCAACTGGCTTAGGCGGCGATCGTCGTCCACAGTTTGGTATTGTAGATAACGGTTTCAAAAAAGCGTCAGGCTCTGATGTTACTAGCTCAAGCACACAAACAAGCAGCAGCATGTATGTACCTAGCTTCGCAAGCCAAGGCACAAGCACAACTGACGAGTCAGCAACGACTTCGCAAACTGAATCAAAGGAGCAAGGCACATCGTCTAGTTCTTCAAGTTCTTCAGCGAATACGTCGTCAAGCAGCGCTAAGAAAACAGATAAGTCTGAGGGTGGCGATTATTTCGACATTCCTGCTTTTTTACGTAAACAAGCAGACTAATTAAAAACAGTACTTTTGTGCGAAATGTGAACGAATATTGTAGTTATACCGTATTTATGTTACACTCCGCCGTCTAACTGTAATATATACTTAAAGTGAGCGAACCTATGATTAAACAGCGTACGATTGCACAAGTAGTCAAAGCCATAGGAATTGGACTTCATAAAGGTGAGAAGGTCACAATAACTCTCCGACCTGCGAGCGCAAATACTGGGATTGTATTTCGTCGTGTCGACCTTGATCCGGTTGTTGATTTTGAAACAACGCCTGAAGCCGTTGGTGATACGCAATTGTGTACCTGTTTAATAAACAAAGATGGTGTTCGCTTATCAACTACTGAGCATTTAATTGCAGCTGTTGCGGCAATGGGTATCGACAATCTGATTGTTGAACTTGATAGCTCAGAAGTACCAATAATGGATGGTAGTGCATTACCATTCATTTATTTATTACAAAAAGGTGGCATTGAAGAGCAAAATGTCGCGAAGCGCTTTATTCGTATTAAAGAAAAAGTACGTATTGAAGAAGGCGATAAATGGGCCGAAGTAGAACCTTACGACGGATTCCATATCGACTTTGAGATTGCCTTTGATCACCCTGCAATCAATGAAAGCCGCCAACGCATTGGCTTAGATATTACCGCACAAAGCTTTACTGAAGAGATTAGCCGTGCGCGTACTTTTGGCTTTATGAAAGATATTGAATACATGCATGCTAATAACCTTGCACTAGGTGGTAGCATGGATAGCGCAGTGGTACTTGATGAATTTAAAGTTTTAAATCCGAACGGTCTGCGTTACCCAGACGAGTTCGTCAAGCATAAGATACTAGACTGTGTAGGTGACATGTTTATGACAGGTCATAACCTTTTAGGTAAAGTAACTGCATTTAAATCAGGCCATGATTTAAACAACAAGTTACTACGCAAAATTATGGCAACTGAGTCAGCATGGGAGTGGGCAACCTTTGAAACGCCTGTTTCGATGCCTGCACCCGGTCTTGAATTAGCAAACGCCTAATCAGTTAATCGCTTACATACAGTTATAAAAAATGACGCTTATTAGCGTCATTTTTTTTGGCTGTTTGTAATCACAATCAGTCAGGTCAGACCTAAAATAGTTTGTAACTGTTTTAACTCAGTGACTTGATACGTTGGCTTAATACCTTCAGGTAAGATTACCCCAGGGTGCTGTAACCAGCAGGTGTCTATGCCTGCATTTCGTCCACCAAGAATATCACTGCTGGCGGTATCACCTACCATTAAAATTTGCTCTTTCGGTGGATTCCCCATTAAATTAAAGGTGTGCTCAAATATCTCTTTTGCAGGCTTAGCAATACCTACTTTTTCAGAAATTACCAGCCAATCGAACATATCTTGCAGCCCAGTATGTGCTAAGCGACGTGCTTGTAGCTGAGAAAAGCCATTGGTGATAATGCCTAACTTGGCATGAGGTTTGAGGGCGTTTAATAATTCAACCGCACCGGGTAAAGGCATGCAAATTTCAGCCATTGCCGATAAAAAATCATCATTGAGCTGCTGGGCTGGTACATCAAGTTTATTTGCCAGCTCACTAAAACGAGTTACTTGCAGGTGGTTTGCGGTAATTTCGTTATTTTGATAGGCAATCCATAATGGCTTATTGGTATTTTGGTAATGGTCATAATCTGCCTTAGTAAAATCCATGTCATAAGCTGCCAACATTTTTTGTAAGCCAGCAAAGGCATTAAAGCTAAATAAGGTTTCGTCGGCATCAAATAATACGTAGTTATACTTCATTAAAACATCCGTTATTGATTATATAAAGTGGGATTAAGAAAAGGCGCCATGGCGAGAGTCAGCGCTTGAGTATAGGTACTTTCTCGTGTTGCATGATGATCAGTTAATAAACCAATAGCACCCCCTTGCTGCTTGATATTGGTGGTATTAAAAGCCTTATCCATCACGTCTCCGAGCTCTTCACCTTGCAGCAATGCTTTATAAAAAACCGAGGGCAAAGGTAAGTTGCTGCTTCGGCCTGTAACTTGCTGTGCGCCGTCATCAATAACAACATAGGCAAAGGTTGCTGCACCATAGCTAAATTGCGCTGCGCCACCTTCCATCGCTATGTAGTAGTCTGCTTGGTGCTGTGCTTTACAGTAGTTAACTCGGTTTTGTGCACCCAAACACGTCTGCTCTTCGCCTATAGGTTGATCGGGTACATCAGAGGGGGCGTGAACGCCACTACATTCAATTATCTGCTCAGGGAAATACATCGCAAAAATGTGTTTAGCGGCATTTACTTTTACTGGGTTGTTAGACCCGACAACAATTTTAATAGCTTGCGACATACTGCTCTCATCATACTTAAAATCAGCAGTGTACGTGAGTTAGACTAAACAAAAAAGAGCAGAATGTATTTGCGATCACTTGATAAAAGAGGTGGGCAATTTCATAAGATCATCATATGTTGTTAGATCTTATGAACCAAGTAGTCTCTAAGAAATGAGCGATACACTTAAATAGGAATTTCAGGTGGGGCTAATTTTGCTAAGGCGCGCTTTTTCAAAATAATATCTTTGATCAGTGGCGTAAGCACTAGTTCCATTGCCAGTCCCATTTTGCCACCGGGTACCACAAGCGTATTGATCCGCGACATAAAGCTGCCTTCAATCATGCGTAAATAATACGGGAAATCAACGTCATCAATGCCCCTAAAGCGAATAACTACAAAGCTTTCATCAAGGGATGGGATATCTTTAGCGCTAAATGGATTAGAAGTATCAACGGTTGGCACTCGTTGAAAGTTAATATGGGTACGTGAAAATTGCGGCGTTATATGATTAATGTAGTCATCCATACTGCGCACAATCGAGTCCATTACTTTTTCACGAGAATGACCGCGTTCTGAGGTATCGCGAATAAGCTTTTGGATCCACTCAAGGTTAATAATTGGCACCATGCCTATAAGTAAATCAACATGCTTAGCAACATCATGATCTTCGTCGACAACGCCGCCATGTAAGCCTTCGTAAAACATTAAATCTGTATTTTGCTCAAGCTCTTGCCAAGGAGTAAATGTTCCTGGTAACTGGTTATAAGGCACGGCTTCATCAAAGGTATGTAAATAACGACGCAGTTTACCTTCGCCTGTTTCACCATACTTAGTAAATAAGTCTTCTAATGCACCAAAGTCATTGGCTTCTCGGCCAAAATAACTGATATGTTTACTTTCTTGTTGGGCTTCTCGAATTTTTTTGTCCATTTCAGGACGTGTATAGCGATGAAAGCTATCACCTTCAATAAATGCAGCATTGATGTCGAGGCTGCGGAAAATATGCTTCACGGCATTGGTGGTGGTTGTAGTGCCTGCTCCAGATGAGCCGGTGATTGCAATAATAGGGTGTTTAGCTGACATGTTTGTTCTCTTTTTTATGACCCGTTAGTTATAAAGACCTTACTAAGCTAGGTCAAGTGACGTCATCAGTAAATAACGTTATCATGAGGTGCTTAAAATTAAAACGAGAGAAAGCATGAAACTGATCAAACCGTTGTTAGGGCTAATAACAATTAATGCTTTAACATTAGGCGTTGCCCAAGCAAATATGCCTAAAAGTCAAATACTACTTGCCGATTTAAATACCCCGCATGGCATACGCGTAAGCATTGTTAGTGATAAAACCAGCTACAACAATCAGCCCCATTTAACCGATACGGGCCTTTATTATACGCGTGAGGTAATCAGTAATAAGCAGAGCCAAACTGATATTGCACGTTATGATTTATCATCAAAACAAACCTCTATGATCACAAATACAGCTGTAAGTGAGTATTCGCCAACAGTAACACCGAGTGGCGATAGTTTATCTGCCATCGTGGTTGAGGAAGATGGCAAACAAAAACTATGGCAATATCCGCTGAGTACAGAGCAGGCACCAAGTCGTATTTTTGATTGGATTGAGCCTGTAGGCTATCACGCTTGGGGAAGTAACAACGACTTAGTAATGTTTATTTTAGGCGAGCCACATACATTACAATATACCTCGGTTGTTGCGGCTAAAGGTGAGGTTGTAGCAAATAACATTGGTCGCACACTTATTTATAATAAAGCGCAGAGGGAATTTTTATTTAGTCATAGTAAGAATGGCCAGCATCACTTAGCCCGTTTGGAACCACAAACCAAGCAGGTGAGCAACATTCTTAGGCTGCCAAACCAAGTACAAGACTTCATCTTAAAAGATGAAAATACCATTGCTTATGCAATTAAAAACCGTATTTATCAACGACAACTAACAGCTGGTTCTGACATATCGCAATGGCTTGATTTAAGCAACTACTGCAAAACGAATATTACTCGAATGAGTTATAACAACGATAAGCTTGCATTTGTCTGCCACGTAACACAATAAAGTAAGACTTCATATTGCGTATGCGTTAAGGTTATACATAAATCAACGAATAGGGATAAATATGGCCTACAGTGCAGACGAGTTAACAGAGCAGCTGATCAAACTAGAGTGTAGGAGTAACTTTAAAATAAAAAACATTGCTGAGTATATGCTAGCAAACTCTAAAGAAGCGTTTTACACCCATGCCGAAACGGGGAAAGGTAAAATTGTGATCCGCCCCGCATTTGAAGTGTTTAGTGATGACTTTACTGATATTGATGGGGTTGTGCGTACTCAAGGCTATTTTCATAGCAGTGAAATGACCCGTTTTCCGACTCGTATTTATAAAAGCGCACAGCCTATTCATTATGGTGTCGCTTTTAAAATTAACTCTGAACAAGCGGCAAAAGAGTTTATAGCTAAGCTAACGATGATTATTGGCGGTTAATAGAATGGTGCAGGGCTAAAGGCAAAAGGTGCAAGATAAAATCTTCAACCTTCAACCTTTAGCCTTTAACCTTTAGCCTTTAGCCTTTAGCCTTTAACCTTTAGTTTATTTACTATTCAAAAAGCTATTTACTGATTTTAGTTCACGGTTTTTAAGTGCAATACAGTCATTCGTACTTTCTGCAAGCTTACTTAATGTGCGCGCATAGCCAGGTACTTCATCAAGTTTAGCGTCAAAGAATTTTTGCGTTGTCGCTAAACTTTCAGCATCACAGCTAGCAGTAGTAAAGTAAGGTAAGTTAGGCACAAAAAACGGTGGTAAACTTGCTGTTACTTTATCGTAGTTGCTATAAACCCAATCAATAAACAGTGCTTGGCGTTCATCGGTGTAACTTTGCCCCGATAAAATAGTACGCATATCAGAAGCGGTTACTTCATCGGTTAAGCTATATGTAAGCACAGCTTTTTGAAGTTCAGGCTTACCAAAATAGCCCATTGCAGCCAGCATATTGGTACGCACTTGTGGATCTTTAGTGGTTTTAAAGGTTGTCATAAATTGATCAAGCAGCGCTTTATCACCATGAAAAGCCGCAAGGCGTAAGTAAGTACCCGCTAAATAAGGGTCTACTTTTTGCGGATCGTTTAAGTAAGCGGCTGTTTGCTGCTTAGCTTTATTGATCACATTCTTATCGTCACCATCAAAGCCTAAACGCGATACCACCGCAGCTCGCAGTTGAGCAACAGCGCCATCCTCACCCATTTTTGCTTCTAGGCCATATTTTTTAGCGGCAGGCATGACTGCATTTTGAATAAATGTAGGCCATAAATCTTTGTTGCTATCGTCTTTAAAGGTGCGTTGCTGAGATGCTAAATAACCTAAAGCAGTGTTAGCCACGCGAGGATGACTATCGCTGGCAAAAACTTCAAGCGTTTGCATCAGCTTAGCAGCAGAAATTACACCTGCGTCAAGTAAAGCGTCAGTGGCTGATAATAGTGCCAGGCGCTCGCGGTCGTTTAATACGCTTGCTGCATTATCAATTAGTGCGTTAAATTGCGCATCGTCCATGACCCAGCGGTAGTAACCTAGCGCACCTTGGTCTGGATATATCCACTCAGGCTCAAAATCTAATTCTAGCGTTTGGCTTTGTTTATTAAGTAATACATTGGCAGTTTTTACTTTATCGCCAGCACCATATTTAATGGCAACGGGTACATTCCACAGTTGGGCTGGAGCATCAACACCGGCATTTGCAAAACGACTTTGCGAAATCGTAATGTTATTACCTTGCTGCTTAACGTTAATTAGCGGAAATGACGATTGTTCAATAAACGATTTCAAAACACTCGCTACATCTTTGTTAGATGCTTTACCAAGTGCCTCCCATAAATCGGCGGCTTCGGCATTTTTATAAGAGAACTCTTTTAAGTAATTTTGAATGCCAGCTTGAAATGCGTCTTCGCCAATCCAGTTTTCAACCATCGCCAGTACTGAGCTACCTTTGCTGTATGCAAGGCCTAAACCGTCCATAATATCGGCTTCGGTTTTAATTGGTTTACGAATTGGCTTAGTGCTTAAGCGAGCATCTAACGCCATTACATTATTTTGTGGTAAATCTAGGTGTGATTCAAACTCAGGGTTAAGTTGCTTAGTAATTTTTGCTGCCATCCAGCTTGCAAACGCTTCGTTTAACCATAAGTCGTTCCACCATTTCATAGTCACTAAGTTACCGTACCATTGGTGAGCTAATTCATGGGCAATAATAGAAACATTACGTTGCTTTTTACTTCGCGTTGCAGCTTCTAAATCAACCAGAAGAATATCTTCGCGATAAGTTACCAAACCTGAATTTTCCATGGCGCCAAACGGAAACTCTGGAACAGCCACTGAATCTAGCTTTTTATATACATAAGGAATACCAAAGTACTCTTCAAGTGCGCCCAGTACTTTAGGCATATTCTCTTTTGCATACTGCGCTAAATGAATTTTACCCTGTGGGGTGATCACACGCCCAGGAATTGGCATGCCTTTAATTTCTAACTCTTCAAACGGGCCTACAGCCATAGCCACTAAGTAAGATGGAATTGGCGGCGTTTTATCAAAGTAATGAGTAGTCATATCGCCACTGACCGTTGTTTTTAGCTCAGGTGTATTTGAATACACTTTTTGTGAGGTGGGGGCGGTAATGGTTAACTGAAACGGAATCTTATAGCTTGGTTCGTCAAATACAGGAAACGCACGACGGGCATCACTCATTTCAAATTGGGTGAACAAGTACGGAACGCCTTGATCTAGGGTTTTATATAACCCCACACTTTGGCGATTATATGGCGCTGAGAAATCAATTTTTAAAGTGTATTTACCCGGCTGAATTTGCTCTTCGCAGCTAAATTTAACTTTACCGGTTTTAAGCATTTCGCTGTTTAAGTCGCAGTTTTGCTCACCCAATAGTTGAACCATTTTGGTTGCGTAATCAACACCATTGAGTTCAATATAGCGTGTTGGTTTAAGCACCTCCAAACTGATTTCAGTCATTCCTGTAAAAGTATCCTGACTTGGGTCGAGCGTTAAAGCGACTTTTTGTGAACTTGGCTTTGCGAGCTTTTCAATGACGAATTCATTAGCGTTAGCAGCATTTATAGCAAGCGCAACGCTCACGGTTAAGAGGCTTTTAAAAAACATAGTTATCCCTAGATTTTTGTTGTTAGAAGAGTGAGTACACTCCATCCTAACAGCTTTTTTTGCTAGAGTAAGCGAACAACAATAAGGAAAAGAGTAACAAAGTTTGTCAGTGGCTATCTCGTGCTAAAAACCGCTGCCAATGAATGTGGGAATTAATAACCCGGATCTGTTGCAGCACCTTATTTAACAAGGCTATATCGTTAAAGTTATCATGGGAGTAATCATTAAAGCCCATTAAGTAATTGAAGCAGTCTTTAGAGCCTGCTTGCAGGGCATAAATACGAATTTGCTGTTCAAAGTTAAGCCGCAAACTACTAATCGCGGTTTTCATTCCGAGTTGATCCACGGAAGGAATTGCACATTTTTGCAAATACCCCGCACGTTCGCCCTCGCCTGAAAACCAAATGCGTACTTTTTCACTGTAGCGTCCTGTTTTTGCTGGGAGGTCAAACAGTAAACGTGTGTGTTTTTGCGCTTTTACGTAGGCTAAATAATCATTAAGTCCGGCCTTAATAAGGGCGTTATGTACAGGAATTAAACGGGGTTTAATTTTACCATGAGTATGAAAGCTGAAGCAGAGAATGCTATTTTCAACCACCAAGTCATCTAGGGTTAAATAGCCAATTTCATCACTGTAAGCGCCACTGTAGTACGCAATTAAAGGCAGCCAAAAGTGCCAGTGCTTAGCTTGTTCGCGGGCAAGCCGAGTATCACTATAAATATATCCGGTATAGAGCGTATGCAGCTCCATAGCTGAGAATGGACGACGACCAAGATGGGTTTTCAACGCAGTACCTTGACAGTTTTTATTATTTTATACCCCAACTAATCGTTGTTGTTAATTGGGGTAGTGCCAGCAAATAAACAGTTAAAACTTATTCACTTAAAGCGCGAGCTAAACCAACTGGTTCAATTTCTACGCACACTTGATCGTCATTCCAATTTAAACCAACCAGAGCATCATCCGATTTAAGGTCTTCAACCCAATCATCTAAAAATTCATCTAGGTTGATTTCTACTGGGCTATAGTCTTTCCACTCTTCTTTACATTGCTCTTTTGCTGCGTCTTCTGATTCCCACAGTAAAAGTACATCGGTGTCATCAAATTGATTTGATTCACATACAACAAAGCCACCATCTTGTGCACCCAGTGCCCAGATCTGTTCACTAACACGTACTTTTTCTACAAAGCTAACTAGTTGTGATTCAATTTCGATATCGCTCATGTGTTCACCTTTTAAAATTTGAGTCGAGGGTTGGTATTTTTAGCCGCTTGACGCTGACTAAACGCTTCATAAAACTTAACTAACTGCAATTGCGCGCTAAAATCAGTGAGTTCACGAAAGCAGATCCAATCTAGCAAGCAGTATAAACTGATGTTGAGGCATTCACAGCTTTTAAATTCATCATCGTTTAAATGATCATTTAAATAGTCTAAAGTTTGCGCAATTCGCTCATTTTGCAGATTAAAAAATAGTTTATCAGCTTGCGTGTCAAACCCAGAACGCTGACATATCAATAACTCAACCAATGAATCGTTACAGGCATTGATGCTAGTTAAAAAATGCTCTTGTGGCCAAGTTAGCGGGTTCTGTTGTGTTTTTTCAAGTAAGTAACGCAGTATATTATTTGAGTCGCTTAAGTTAAGCGAGCCATCAATTAAGATAGGGATTTTAGCTGCCGGGTTGTGCGACATCATTAAAGAGCGGTCATCGCTTGAAAAAATGTCGAGATTTATAAACTCAAGCTCACAGTTATTTTGTTGTGCCCAAATTCTGACACGGCGAACATAAGGGGAAGAAATAGAGCCAAGTAATTGCATATTGGGGCTTTTGCCAACTCCACATAAATAAAAAGCCGCTAATGCGGCTTTATTAATAAATAGATTTGCTTACTCTGAGCGGCTGGTTACTTCTAATAAATGGTAACCAAACTGTGTTTGAACAGGACCTTGTACTTGGTTAAGTGGCGCTGAAAAAACCACCTTATCAAACTCAGGAACCATCATACCAGGTCCGAACTCACCTAATGCGCCACCATCTTGACCTGAAGGGCAATTAGAGTGCAATTTAGCTAGCTCAGCAAAGTCTTCACCTTGCTCAATTTTATCTTTAAGGTCTAAACATTGTGCTTCACTGTCTACGAGTATGTGCCTTGCACTTGCTACTGCCATAAAATCTCCTATTTATAAGTTTAGTTTTTTATCTACTAAGCAACATCTTAGTAAGGTTAAACTGAAAACACAAAATTAAAATGCACTTTTGATGGCGCTTTCTAATTTTGCTGAATCGGGTTTGACGCGGCTGTTAAAGCGAGTCACTGATTGACGATCTGCCGAAACCACGTATTTATAAAAATTCCAGTTAGGTGAACTAGTTTTTGCATTTAAGTGCTTGAAAATAGGGTTGGCATCGCTGCCACGCACTGCGCTGGTGGCTAACATAGGGAAAGTAACGCCGTAATTCACATAACAGACTTTAGCCGTATCTTTTTCGTCATTTTCTTCTTGAAAAAAATCGTCAGATGGAAAACCGAGCACCACTAAGCCTTGCTCTTTATATTTTTTGTATAGCGTTTCTAGCCCTTCAAACTGAGAAGTAAAGCCGCAATTGCTGGCAGTGTTAACAATCAACAGTGGCTTATTTTTAAATTCACATAGATTAAGCGTTTCGGTTGAACGAAGCTTTCTCAGTGACACATTGGTGAAGTCATCGCAGGTATCTGTCTTTGCTGAAGGACTATTAGTGTCTGCTGCGTTGGTGGTTACAGAGACACAGCCTAGAGCCAATGTTAATCCGAATATTAATTTTCTTATCATGCGGTTACCTTGAATGCGATTCAATGGGTGTTTATGTAACTTATCATACGCTACTATAGGCGAAATTGATCAATTTTACTTATTTTCTATGACTATACGTTTAGCAAAACCTGATGATTTAACTGCTATTGTTGCCATTTACAATGAAACTATCCCTAGTCGAATGGTGACAGCCGATACCGAAGAAGTAACCGTTGCTTACAAACAACCTTGGTTTGATAGCCATACAGCTCAACGACCTATTTTTGTTTACTGCGAAAATGACCAAGTATTAGCCTGGGTTAGTTATAAATCGTTTTATGGGCGCCCAGCTTACGATGGCACCGTTGAACTAAGCATCTACATTACGGCGGCAGCCCAAGGAAAAGGGTTGGGTAAAAAGTTGATGCAATTTGCACAACAACAAGCACAAAAGCTCGATATTGAAGTGTTACTCGGGTTTATTTTTAGCCATAACGAACCAAGCATTAAATTATTTAAGCATTTTGATTTTGCAGTATGGGGAGAGTTGCCCAATGTTGCAAGGATGGATAACCAGCTGTACAGCCTGACTATTTTTGGTAAACATTTAATGTAATCCCACAACTATAGGCAAGCAAAAATTACATTTATGTAGACGATTATGCCAAACCAAAAATTCTATACTATGCTGAAAAGGTGTTTAATTAATTCTTAAAAGTGTACATAAATGGCGCAAAAAATACTTATTATTGATAGCAGTAGCATGATTGCTATGCGCTTAAAAGTACTGCTTGAGCTAATTGGTTGTGAAGTTGAATTAGTTCATTATTCTATGTTTGATAAAAGCAGCAACATAGATGCATACGATATGCTTGCCTTTTCACAAGGGACACCAACAACTCTGGTTGCTTCGCTGGTAAAACAAGCGACCCACCAATCATTTTTACTTTTAGCGCCCAAGGCTGAAAGTGGTGAACTGCTTGATGCATTTGGTAAATTAAACGAGCTTGTTCCAGATGCCACTATTATTTATCCATTTTTTTCTAATAAAGAAATCACTTCATTTATTGAAGATCTATTAGAAATAGGCCCTGATCATATTTTTAAACTGCCTACAATTTTGTTGGTTGATCATGTTAGTGAGCGTTTAGAAATGCTAAAGAGTAGTTTAGTGGGTGCACATATAGAGGTATACACAGCTACAAATCATGATGAGGCGCTTAATATTGCCAAACTCAGAATGATTGATATTTTAATTAGTGATTTTAGTTTAAAAGAAGGGCTTGGCTTAGATATATTTACCAGCCTTAAGCAGATACAGCCGCATAGCCGCTGCTTATTATTAACCTCGCGTCCTGCTCAGGTTTCTATGATTGAAGCGATTCGCCAAGGTGTTGAAGACGTTTTAATTAAGCCACTCGATGACAATGTGTTATTACAAGCAGTACATAAGTTGTGGCAAACCGAACTGCTAAAACGTCATAACGCAGAGCTAGTTGAAAGGCTACAAGATACAGTCGATGTTCTGATTGAAAAAGACAGTTTGCTGCAAGTGATTTTTAAAAACACCCCCGATCCAATTTTACTTTTTGAACGTAAAGGCAAAATAGTAGAGGCTAACGACGCGTGCTTAAAACTGTTTAATTTACCGTTTAAAAAGCTCATTGCTCACTCGTTATTTCACTTTTTAGATGACGATTCAGTAAAGGCAATTAAAGATAAAATATCTACTTTAAACAGTAATCGGCAATTTAGTTGCGACTTACACATAGTCAATAAAGATGGCAGTAAAATTCCGCTTGTTGGCTCATTTAATGAAATTGATCATCATGGTGAGATAGCATTAGCGGTTATTTTTAAAAACGTAACCCATTTAAAACAAAAAGAAGATTTACTACTTGAGGCGAAAGATCTTCTAGAAGAGCAGGTCAGAGCGCGGACTTCGCAACTTGAGCATGCGAAAAACATTGCTGAAGCAGCTAATTTAAGCAAATCAGAGTTTTTGGCGAATATGTCACATGAGCTAAGAACCCCTATGCATTCTATACTAAGTTTTTCACGCTTTGGTATCAGTAAGCTTGAAGATGATGATTTTAGTAAAGATAAACTTTTAAAGTATTTAACCCGAATAGAATCAAGTGGGCAAAGGCTACTGTCATTACTTAACAATCTACTCGATTTGTCGAAATTAGATGTAGGTAAATTCCCATTTAACCCGCGAGCATGCGATTTAACGACTATTGTTAAAACAAGCATTGATGATGTGGCTGGGATTGCCATAGAAAAAGATATTAAGATTGCATTTAAATCAGAAAACCCACCTGTTATAGCGCAATGCGATGAAGAGCAAATTAATCAGGTACTTAGAAACGTATTGAGTAATGCATTAAAATTTAGCAAAGAACATAGCACTATCGAAGTTGTCATGAAAACAGATAATGGTTGTGCAAATATTGAAGTAATAGATAGCGGAATAGGCATACCTGAAGACGAACTTGAAACGGTTTTTCAAAAGTTTGTGCAAAGCAGCAAAACGAATAGTGGCGCAGGTGGTACTGGATTAGGGCTTACCTTGTGTCGTGAATTTGTCTCTTTACATCAAGGAACTATAAAAGCCTGTAATAACCCTCAAGGTGGGGCTACTATTAGTATTCAAGTTCCTTTAGAAATAAACCTCGATGAATATTTAGCCGATGAGCAATTAGCGAAAAATAGTAGCTAATAACTGAATTGTTTTAATGAACACGATTTATATGGATGAGAAATTATGGCTTTAACTAAAATTCTTGCAGTCGACGATGAACCATTTAACCTCGAAATAATTGAAGAAATTCTAGAGGAACTTGACTTTGAGCTCAGGCTCGCCTCAAGTGGCCAAGAGTGTTTAAGTATGGTTGAAGAGTATATGCCTCAGGTTATTTTACTTGATGTCAGCATGCCAAAAATGAATGGTTACGAGGTATGTAAAGAGCTAAAAGCGAACCCTATTACGCATGACATTATTGTGATGTTTGTATCTGCAAGGGGAACGGTTGAGGAGCGTATGGAAGGGTATTCTGTCGGCGCTGAAGATTATATTGTAAAACCGTTTGGGCACGATGAACTAAAGCAAAAGTTACAGAAACTCAATCAGGTTTTACTAGAAAAACAGCAACTGGAAAAACAGGTAAAAGAAGCAACCTCTACCGCCTTTAATGCCATGGCTAACAGTAGTGAAATGGGGCAGATAGTTAACTATGTTGAACATATTGGATTAATTAACGATGTAGAGGAGTTAGGTAAGGCATTAGTGGAGTGCTTACAGGCATTTGACTTGCAAAGTAATATTGAATTTAGATGTAACGATATCAAATCGCACTTTGCATTAAATGGCGTGTGTTCACCCATTGTTATTGAGTTATTTGAAATGCTTAAAAGCAAAGGGCGATTGCATGAATTTTCTCATCGAATTTTAGTTAATTACGAGCTTGTGAGTTTGCTGATTTTAAATATGCCAGAACACGACGAGCAAAAACACGGGCGAATTCGTGACCATATTTGCTTTATTGTTAGTGTAACTGAGCAGCAGTTGCGGGCTATTACCACTAAGCAAATGTTGGTTTCGCAGCAAGAGCGATTAAACAAAGTGGCGAGCACGGTACACAGTAAATTCCACAGTTTAATTGGATTGCTAAATGACAGCAGAATTAATAACGAAAAAGTGTTTAAACAACTTCAAGAGGAGCTAGAAGAGCGGATCCCAACCATGGGACTCGATGAAGACCAAGAAGTGTTTATTTACAGAAAGGTCGATGAAACAATACAAAATTCGGTGGCACGGCAAGAATCTGTTGATCAGGTTAAAAAAGCGTTCTCAGAGATAGAGCAAGATCTCGCTTTATTGTTGAAAGGCTAAAGGTACGGGTTACGGGCTGCGAGGCGCGGGGTAAACTCCTTGCTACGATTGATACATTAACTTGTAGCAGCGACTTTATGTCGCGTCTTTTAAAGGTTAAATACGAAAGGTGTGCGCTACAGATTAACTAAAATCTGTACTTTAATTGTGGCTTCTCATTTACTCCTCATTTTCTTCTCTGTGTTAAATCATATATTAGTAAATTATGCACAAAGAGAGCTAAGAGATCGCAGAGGAGGTTAAAAGGGTAAAAGGCTTATGCGTCTCTGGGTAAGCCTTTTTCAACTATACGAATTAACCGTGCTGTTTTACGTAGCTTTTGCCTTTGTTTATCGTGTTGCTGTGCGAGTGCCCAATTTATATGTTCACCCACCATATCACTTACCGTTTGGCGTTTATCTTCGAGCGCAGCAATAATTGCCGGGCTAAAATCTGCGTTGCCTAAGCCAACGGCTATATTTCGTAGCCAACGTTCATGGCCAATGCGGCGGATTGGACTGCCTTCGGTATTTTTTAAAAAGGTAGTTTCATCCCAAGCAAATAACTCGAGTAAATCTTTGTTTTTTAATTGTGTACGAGGATGAAAGTCAGCCTCATCAGTAATTTTTCCGTAGCGGTTCCATGGGCATACCAATTGGCAATCGTCACAGCCATAAATGCGATTTCCCATTAATGTTCTGTATTGCTCAGGAATAGCGCCTTGATGCTCTATAGTTAAATACGAAATGCACTTACGCGCATCAACCACATAAGGTTCTACAATAGCACCAGTGGGGCATAGTGTTATGCAGGCAACGCATTTGCCGCAGCCCTCAAAAGTGTTTTCGTTATCAATAGGTAAAGGTAAGTCGACAAAAAGCTCACCTAAAAAGAACCAAGAACCCGCCTCTTTATTTATTAATAAAGAATGCTTTCCGCGCCAGCCTAATCCCGCTTTTTCAGCGAGTTGACGTTCAAGTACAGGGGCTGAATCAACAAAAGGCCTAAAGCTATAGTCACCTACATGTTGTTCAATTTTTTTACCTAACTGTTTGATTCGGTTGCGCATCAACTTATGATAGTCGCGGCCAAGGGCATATCGGCTGATATAGGCTTTTTCGGTATTTTTAAGGTTTTTGGCAAAGCCAGAATCAGGTGGGAGATAATTCATTTTAACTGAAATAACCCGCTGTGTTCCGGGCACTAGCTCATTAGGGCGAGCACGCTTCATACCATGGGCTGCCATATAATCCATTGAGCCATGAAAACCCGCATCAAGCCAACGCTGTAGCTGTGCTTCATGCTTAGTTAAATCAATGTCAGTAATACCCACTTCACTAAAGCCAAGTTGTTGACCCCATAGCTTTATTTGTTGGGCTAGCTGTTCATAATTTGGTTTTACGTCGCTCACATGCTTCACACAGTTATATTCTAAGCCGCGTAATTTAGCATAATCGCGGCTTGGGTAAAACTAGTCAGGCCCTAGTCTACAAAACGCTTTAGCTGTTGTTGGGTTTGTTGACTCAGTTTTTGTGACTGCTCAGAGTCATGCAATGCGGTGTCTATTTGTTGCTTTGCCTGTTCGCCAAGTGCCACTATTTGTTCAACCGATTCATGGGTTTGGTTTTGCGTATCTTCGAGCAAATGTACAGCATTGGCTATTTGCTGCAACTGTTGCTGATTGTGCTCAAATTCATTGAGCATTTTTCCAAAACCTTCTGAGGTATCGTTGATTGCAGTTTGTGCGTTATTAGAGTGACTAATTAACTGCTGAGACTCTTTATTGGTTTCATTAACCAGCTCATTCATTTGGGTAATAAAATCACTAATTTGGCGTGTTGCATCACTTACTTTAACCGATAGGGTACGAACTTCATCGGCAACCACGGCAAAACCTCGCCCTGCTTCTCCGGCTCGCGCTGCTTCAATTGCCGCATTCAGTGCTAATAAGTTAGTTTGATCAGAAAACTCTTCAACCATTTTTAAAATGCTACGAATGTTCTCGCTGTTCTCTTTTAAGCCTGCAATTGTTTTAGAGAAACTACCCAGCATTTCATTAATAAGTCTCACCTGTTCAACCAGTTTTGACAGTTCGCTCGCAGAGAGCTTAACAAAGCTAAGGTGTTCATTATTAACTTGGTGCACACTATCGGTGTTGCTCACAATATTTTGCAGGCTTTGAGTAATTTGGTTACTGGCATTAATTATGGTGTGACTTAAATTAATTTGCTGTTCGCTTAGTTGCTCTGTGTGCTGCATTGATTGAGTAACTTGGCTATTACTTTGTACGCTCTCTTGAGCACTGCTGTAGGTCGTACTTAATAAGCTGTTTAAATGGGTAGTAAACTGGTTGTATTGTTCGCTTAAGTCTCTAAATTCGTCAAAAGTAAAATGAGGAAGTTTGGCAGCTAAGTTGGCATCTTGTTGATTAATATTGATCAGCGTATCACGCATGGCTTTTACCGGGCGCACAATTAAAAAGCGCATATAAAAAATAGTAAAAATAAACCCTGCAATAATCAGCAAAGTAAGCGCCCAAAACAGCCCTGTGTTTTGCTGGGTCTCAGCTAAGCTACTATGTAACCAAAATAATGTAATAGCTTGAAATAAAAATACAAAGCTTAAATTACCCACTATTTTTCGGGTTAAAGTAAAAAACAAAGTTTGTTCTAAAAAATTATAAATACGCATGTAGCTACTCATTAAATAGTGACCTACTAAATTATTGTTTTTATAGCATAAATAGCAATTAAATAATTAGTTATAGTTCATTTAATTGCGCTAAATAATGCTTAGTTCGTTCAGGGTCGTTAGTAAAAATGCCATCTATGCCACAGGCAAGCATCAGTTTAATATCTTCAACTTCATCAACGGTGTAGGCAAACACCTGTAAGCCGCGCAATTTGGCATCGTCAACAAACGACTTGTTCATAAAGTTTTTGTCAACATGAATGCTAAAGGCCTGTAAGTCCTCAGCAAACTTTGCATACTGCAATGGAATTGATGCAGTAAGTGCGCCAATTTTAAGCCAAGGTAAGCGGCTCTTTAGCCAGTGTAGTTGATGATGATTAAATGATGAAACTAAAATATTGTCAGCGGATATTTTGTTTGCGGCAATATTCATTTCCAGTTGGGTGGCAAACTTTTCTAGTTCAAAGGTATGTTTTAGCTCTAAATTAAGTAAGGTTTGGTTGTTATTCCAGTCAATTAATTGCTGCAGGGTAGGTACTTGCTCGCCATTTCCCGCATCAAATTGTTGAATTTGCTGAGCGCTTAGGTCGCACACTTTACCCTTACCATTAGTGGTTCTATCTAGGTAGGTATCGTGAATAATCACGTAGTCATCAAGTGCGCTTTGTACATCAACCTCAATGCCATCTACATTCGCTTTTAACGCCGCCATAATGGCGCTTTGCGTATTTTCAGGAAAGTGTGTGCTTGTGCCTCTATGAGCAAATATTTTCATGGCTGCTTTTTCCGTGAAATTGACCAAGTTTCAAAGCACGCAGCACTAACAATCAGTGCGCCGCCAATCAGGGTAATCACTGAGGGGCGTTCGTGCAGAATAATTATAGCCAGTATTGTGCCATAAAGAGGCTGTAAGCAAGAAATCAATCCAGCGGTCGCTGCTGATAAATTTTTTAAACTTGCTGCAAATAACGAATGCGGCATTGCAGTAAAAACCACACCCGCAATAAGTAGCAATATTAAATCAGCATCATTAATTTGTGTTATGGACACTTCAATAAAAGCACACAGCATCAGGCTTGCGACTAACGTTTGATAAAACATGGTTTGCGGCCCACCATATTCGCTAAAGTAGCGTTTATGGGTAATATTACGAATAGCAAAAAACAATGCTGATACCACCCCCGTTACAACACCTAAGGTGATGTCATCGCCTAAATTAACGTTAGGGATCAATAAATAAATACCAGTAATCACCACTACAGCGCTTATTATATCTTTTGTCTTGGGCTTACTTTTATTAAATAGAGGCTCTAAAAATACCGTGATCACCGGATAGGTAAAAAAGGCTAACATGCCCACGGTAATTCCCGCCAATTGCATGCCAGCAAAGTAGGTTACCCAATGAATTCCCACAGCAATGCCCAATAAAATGGCAATCACATAATCTTTAGCGCGGCGCAGCTTAATAGGCTTTTTTTGCAATGTCAGCAGCACACAAATTGCCACCCCAGCAATAGCCGCGCGATAAGCGGTAATATCTAATGCATTTAAACCAATTAGCTTTGCGAATAAGGCGGTACCGCCAAATAAAAGGACGGCAATGTGTAAGTAAATTAAGCTTTGTTGTTGGGACTGCATGATGTTTCCTTGCGCTGCTTTTAATGCAGTTTAACATTACTATTAATTACTTAAGATGAAATTTTTAAAAGCCTTAATAATTAATATGCAACCATTAAGGGGTTAACTTTTTAAGTGTAATAGCGATTGTAAAATCAAAACTACGCGTTACTATGCTATTTATAACTATAAAAGTAACGAAAAGTGCTAAAAGCGCAGCTAAATGCACTCAAAGAGGCTAGAATGACCGCATTAATAAAGATTACCACTGAGCAAAACGTGGCAATACTTACCATGAATACCGCTGAAAACCGCCATAACCCTAGTTTTATAGCTGAACTTAATCAACACTTAGATAGCATAGAAGCCAATGGCGATATTAACGCCGTAGTATTAACCTCAAGCAGCGATAAAAGCTGGTCATTGGGAATAGATTTACAGTGGATGGCAAGTTCAGATAACACGCCTACAGTTATTGCTGATTTTATGAATTCGATAGGGCAGTTATTTAAACGTATAGTGACGTTTCCTATGCCTATCATTGCTGCATTAAACGGTCACACTTATGGTAATGGCTCGGTGTTGGCATGTGCCTGTGATTTTCGATTTATGAAATCTGACAAAGGCTTTTTCTGCTTTCCTGAAGTTGATGTACTGGTACCGTTTGTACCGTCTATGTTTCCGATTATTAATAAAGCGATTAATCCTCAATTTTTTAACCGCTTAGCTATGACTGGCGAGCGTGTTGATGCGCAAAAATTGTTACAACAAAATGTGGTAGAAGCAATTTTTGCTGATGAGCAAGCCTTGCAAGCGGGTGTGTTAGAGTTTGCTCAAAGCTTTAATAAAAATCGTTGGATATACGCTCAAAACAAAACCCAAATGAACAAACCAATACTCGATGTTATGGCTGCACAAGACTCGGCTTTTATTGAAAACATCAGCACGCTATTGTGGAAGAAACTACAGCAAAAGTAAGCTGTTTTTATAAAAGTGAGTAAACATAACTACAGTTAATTTACTCACTTTCATGTGCATTAATTAAGTAGGTGTTAAGTGTTATTTAGCTACATTGCTACAAAATGCAAAAGCTAATAACGCTTTATTAAAAGTTTAATGGCTTTTACCTGTCTCATTTCGAGTATATGAGTTAAAATGCTTACATAACCAACTAACAAGATAGTGAATGTCAAACCAAGATCCAAATCTCAGTCGAGAACAAGAAAAGTACGAAAACCCAGTCCCTAGTCGTGAGTTTATACTTACTCACCTTCAAGAGCGTTCAAAACCTGCTAATTACACGCAACTATGCGAAGAACTCGCGGTCAACGATGAAGAACGACAAATAGCATTTAAGCGCCGACTTCGTGCCATGGAGCGCGACGGGCAATTGTATTTTAATAAATTTAAATGTTATGCCCTGATTGACGAAGCCGGTTTAACCAAAGGCAAAGTTGTCGGTCACAGAGACGGTTTTGGCTTTTTAGAAGTTGAAGGCGAGAGCAAAGACTGGTTTATTGCCAAGCATCAAATGAATATGGTGCTACATGGCGACATTGTTCTTGCGAAAGGCACTAAGCGTGGTTCAGGCTCAAAATGCGATGCCCGTATTATTAAAGTGCTTACTAATGAGCGAGCGCCTATTGTTGGCCGCTATTTTGTTGAGCATGGTATTGCTGTGGTGGTTGCTGAAGATCCGCGCATTACCCAAGATATTATTATTTTACCGGGTAACGAAAAAGGCGCACGCCACAACCAAATGGTGCAAGTGCAAATAACTCAAAACCCAAGCCGCAATATGAATGCGGTAGGTAAAGTGATTGACGTATTAGGCGAGCATTTAGCGCCGGGTATGGAAATTGAAGTTGCGCTGCGTAATCACGATATTCCACACGTGTGGCCTGAAGAAGTTGAGCAGCAAGTTGCCCACTTAGGTGAATTTGTTGAAGAAGCCGATAAGCAAGGCCGTGTTGATTTACGCGGCTTACCACTTGTCACTATTGATGGCGAAGACGCTCGCGACTTTGATGATGCAGTTTATTGTGAGCCTAAAAAATCAGGTGGCTGGCGTTTATGGGTAGCCATTGCCGATGTATCCCATTATGTAGGTATGAACACGCCACTTAACAAAGAAGCCATAGAGCGCGGTAACTCAGTGTATTTCCCTGAGCAAGTTATTCCAATGCTGCCAAAAGTATTGTCTAACGGTTTGTGTTCGCTTAACCCTGAGGTTGATCGCCTGTGTATGGTTGCAGAAATGACCGTATCGCAAGAGGGTAAGCTGTCGGGCTATAAGTTTTACGAAGCACTAATGAATTCGCATGCTCGTTTAACCTACACCAAAGTAAATGCCATTTTACAAAATGACGAAAAGCTCCGTAAAGAATACGCAGCTGTAGTGCCGCATTTAACTGACTTACAGCAAATGTACATGGCATTAAAAGCGGCACGCCAAGAGCGTGGTGCAATTGAATTTGAAACACTCGAAACTCGTTTTGTATTTAACGCACAGCGTAAAATAGAATCTATTGTGCCAGTTATTCGTAACGATGCGCACAAGCTGATTGAAGAATGTATGATTTTAGCCAATGTATCGGCGGCTAAATTACTTGAGAAACATGAAGCAAGTGCGTTATTTAGAGTGCATGATGAACCTGATAGCGAAAAACTGGGCAACTTTACTCAGTTTTTAACTGAGTTGGGTATTGAGAGCACGCTAAGCGATGAACCCACCCCGAAAGAAATCACTCATGTGTTGGCTCGTTTAGGGGACCGTCCTGAAGCTGAACTTATTCAAACTATGCTACTGCGCTCAATGAAGCAAGCGGTATATCAGCCAGATAACATAGGTCACTTTGGTTTAGCATTATCGGCCTACGCACACTTTACCTCGCCAATTCGCCGTTACCCAGATTTAGTGGTACACCGTGCAATTAAAGCGGTATTAAAAGCGCAAGGTCAACAAACCTCAGGTGAATACGCTTACAGCGATGATGAAGTCGATCAACTTGGTGAGCAGTGTTCTACCACTGAGCGCCGCGCAGACGATGCCACCCGTGAAGTAGCCGATTGGCTAAAATGTGAATACATGCAAGATCATGTAGGCACGGAGTTTAACGGGGTTATTTCATCGGTTACTAATTTTGGTTTATTTATTCGTTTAGATGATTTGCAAATTGATGGATTAATTCATGTTACTAATTTAGGTGATGAATACTTCCAACATGATGCGGCTAAACATTGCTTGGTGGGTGAACACACACATACGGTTTATCGTTTAGGCGATAAAGTAACTGTACAAGTTGCCTCGGTAAGCTTAGATGATCGCCGAATTAACTTAACGCTTAAAGGCGATGTGGCTCAAGATCGTTATGCGCGTCGTCGTGCGCCAAAAAAGAATGCCCCAGCAAGCGTTCGCTCGCAACTTAAAGCCGGTAAAATACCGGGTAAAAAGTCAGCAAGCGACAGTAAAAAACCAAAAGGTGGAAAAAAGCCTGCAAGTAAAACTAAGGCAGCGGGTAAGTCTAAAGTAAAAGCGGATGACACCACCGCGAAGAAAAAAACCAAAAAGAAAGCGGTCAAAAAGCCTAAAAGACCAGGTAAAAATGCCCGTAAACGTAGTAGCCCAGGAGCAAACAATTCGTGAGTAATGAATTAATTTTTGGCTTTCACTCTGTTGAAGCAATTTTAGCAAAAGAGCCAGAGCGCTTTATAGAAATATACGCCCTTAAGGGACGTGATGATAAGCGTTTATCGCCTGTGATTGAGCAAGCGCGTCAGTTTGGTATTTCAGTACAGTTTATGCAACGAAAAGCGCTTGATAACAAAGCGAAAGATGAACAGCATCAAGGTATTATCGCCAACGTAAAAGCGGCGCGAGTGTTTAATGAAAAAGATCTCGATGAGATCATTGAACGCGAAGACACGCCATTTTTACTGGTACTTGATGGCATTACCGATCCGCATAATTTAGGCGCTTGCTTACGTAGTGCCGATGCAGCGGGTGTACATGCGGTGATTGTTCCTAAAGATAAATCAGCAAAGCTTAATGGCACAGCACGTAAAGTGGCCTGTGGCGCAGCAGAAACGGTACCGCTTATTCAGGTAACTAACCTTGCACGTACATTACGTGAAATAAAAGACGCGGGCGTTTGGGTTGTAGGTACTGCCGGTGAAACCGACACACATGTATTTGATGCCAGCTTAACAGGCCCAATGGCGATTGTAATGGGTGCTGAAGGCGAGGGTATGCGCCGCTTAACGCGTGAGCATTGTGATGTGCTCGTTAAAATCCCAATGGCAGGCACGGTTTCAAGTTTAAATGTATCGGTAGCAACCGGCATTTGTTTATTTGAAGTGTTACGCCAGCGCGCAGAAACAAATTAAGCCTAAGTCTAACTAGCCTAAGCTCAGGCTAATTACATAGGGATTATAGGCATTAAAAAGCCGAGATTGATTACATCAATCTCGGCTTTTTTGTACTTTTAAGTTAGCGCTTTATTAAAAGCTGTAAGAGTAACCCATTTGTACTGAGCGTGGCTTACCAGGTTGAATACCGCCATTTGCGCGGTTAGCAATGTAGGTTTTATCAAACAGGTTATCAACGCTTAGGTATACTTTTTGATTTTCATCAATTAAGTACTTAGCAGCTAAATCCCACACAACACGGCTATCAATCGCATTTAAGCCTGAGTCAGAAAGGTCAGCATGTGCATCCGATACGTAACGTATTTGGCTGTTAACAACAAAGTTATTCACTTCGGCACCAAATGATAAAGCAACTTGGTTTTCTGGAACGTAAGGCATTGCATCGCCTTTTTCTACAGAGCCCCAAATTTCTGAATCAAATGTGTTTTTAAACTCTGAATCAGTGTAGGTGTAAGTCAGTTTAACTGGGAACGCTACTGATGCAGTATTAAACGTACGACCAGCGCTAAATTCAAAGCCTGATACTTCTACTTCACCGTAGTTGTATTGGTCGCCAATGTTATCGTCGCTACAGCCTACTGACGCGGTACAGTTACCATGCATGTTGTCGTAATCAGAGTAGAATGCAATCACTTCACCGTTAAAGCCGTTTGCATTAAAACGAGAACCAAACTCAATGTTGACGCTTTCTTCTTCGTCTTGGTCAGCATTGCCTGGCGCTGCGGGTGCATAACCTTTTTGAATGCCTGCAAGTAACGTTACGTTGTCGTTAAGTGTGTAAGTAGCACCTAAAGACGGTACTAAAATTTCAGTATCGTTTGAAATATCTTTCGTTAAGCCTTGGCTACGAGTTGGATCTGATTTAGCCCATTCTTCACGGGTAATAGTAATGTCTTCATAACGCAGACCTGCACTCACTACTAATGCATCCATTGTCCATTCGTCTTGAATAAATAGGGTGCTTGCTTTTGCGCTGTCTAAGCGATTGCTATTAGAGCCAGGTGCGCCTTGCGAAGTAAGAGTCATGCTTAAATCTTGATTAAGCGTGTATTTGTCTTCCCACTGGAAACGATCCATTTCATCTTCGTGGTAACGTACGCCAACCGTAATGTAGTGATCGCCCGCTGGAATGTGTAATTCAGACTGCACACCTTTAGCTTGGTAGTCGCGGTTATTAGCTTTAACACCTATGTTTTCGATGCCTTCAGCCGTTGGGTTTGCTTCAAATTCACTGTATTGCTCAAGGTAGCTTTCGCTTACTTTACTGGCTTTGTACCAGTTACGGTGGAAGTCATTTAGATAAGCGGTTGCTAAAAATTCGTAACCTTCACCAAAGCGGTATGCATAGTTTACTTGGTATGCATTATGACGGGTGTTCATCTCATCATTTTGCGATGCCGCATAACGACGGTTAGGGTTTTGTTGGTAATCGGCGTTAGTTAAGCCCATGTACGTTTCGTCTGATGTTTCTTCAGAGTACTTAGCTTTAAACTCAATGTTGTGGGCATCGTTTTCACCAAAGGTATGGCCAAATTTTACCAGTACGTCATTTTTTTCAAAACCAGTGTTGTCATCGCCTACTGGTAATTCTTTAAAACCATCAGCGCCGTAAGAAAACACTTCAATTAAGCCCGCTGTGTTATTTTTTTCTTTAGCGAAGTAAGCGTGACCTTTATAGTAACCATCGCTACCAAGTGCCGCGTCAACCATACCCATAGAGCTATTTGCTTCAGTTGGTAAGCTGCGAGAAAGTAAATTTAATACACCACCGGTAGTGCGCGGGCCATATTTAACTGAGGCAGCACCTTTTAATACTTCAATAGATTCCATACGACCCATAGTCGGGAAGTAATAAGCCGATGGTGCAGAGTAAGGAGCCGGTGCAACGAGTACGCCGTCTTCCATTACTGAAATTTTATCGTTACGGCCAGTACCTGTGCCACGCATACCGATGTTTGGGCGCAGGCCGTAGCCATCTTCTTCTTGAACGTATACACCTGGTACAGATGCTAATACGCGAGAAATATCGGTAAATTCGAATTTTTGCAACTCTTCATCAGAGATAAATGTAGCCGATCCTGGAATATCGTTAATTGCTGCTTGTGAGCCAATAACGGTAATTTGTTCAAAGTTGCGTTCAACGCCGCCGGCATCTTTTGCCATTGCTGTAGCACTTAAAGACAGCGCTACGGCTGCAGTTAACGAGGAAACTAAAAATTTATGTGACATTGATTACCCTAAAAATAGTTCAACTACTAAAATTGGCGTAATTTAAACATGTTAACGAATGAGAATCAATATTATTAAGTTTTAGTTATATTTACATTTGCCGTAAAAATACGCTATTTTTATAACATTTTTAACTAAGTGTTTATTCTAATCTTATAAAACTAGGATAATGTATTGGCTGGTGGCGGTTAATTTAACCTGAACTCTGTGTGGGATAGATTTATTATCCAGAGTTCAGGTTATTTAAGCAGTGGGATAGCCCAAGCGCAGCTTAATAAATTCGGCGAGTTTAAATACCGCGTTTTCAGGTTCGCTGGCGGTTTTTACTAAACTAATACCTATGCTACCAAGCGCAGGTAAATGTTTAGTGTGTAAGTGATAGGCTAAATCGTTAGGTACGGTACTTTTTGCGAGCACTGTTATACCTAAGCCTTCTTTTAATGCGGCAATTAAACCGGTTAAATCGGCATTACTGTAAACAATACGATATTTAATGCCTGCTTTTTCAAGCGCCTGAGTTGCTCTGCGTCGGTAAATACAGCCCTCAGGCGCGGTCACTAAGGTTACCGTTTCATTTTGTGCCAGTGATAGGTCGCCCACCCACACTAATTGGTCTTGAATAAAAATAGGGAATTTTTCTGAGTCTAGTTGCTCGTTAAGCGCTAACAC
This sequence comes from Pseudoalteromonas sp. SK18, assembly GCF_001974855.1. Classification (GTDB taxonomy): domain Bacteria; phylum Pseudomonadota; class Gammaproteobacteria; order Enterobacterales; family Alteromonadaceae; genus Pseudoalteromonas. The sequence continues at coordinate 83,344 of NZ_MTQB01000016.1, forward strand.
TAAATCAAATTGATCTTGGCGCTCATCAGAGAGCAGGTGTTTACTTAAACGTGATTTTACTTCAAGTGATACCTCGGGGTAGAGCGCCACAAAATCGCCAATAATGGAGGGCAAAATACGCGCGGCAAATTCGCTAGGGATCCCCAAGCGCACTTTACCGGTTACACTTTCTGAGGTGAACAACTGCAAAATGGCATCGTTATGCTGCACCATTTGCTTTGCCATCGGCAGTAATAACTCGCCATATTGGTTGAGCACTTGTCGTTGCCCCTGCTTTTTAAATAATTTATAGCCGAGTAAGTCTTCTAAGCGTTTTACTTGTAAGCTCACCGCAGGTTGCGAAAGGCCAAGTAAATCGCCTGCTTTGGCAAATCCACCAACCTCAACCACCATAACAAAAGTTCGTAAACTGTCGGTTGAAATATTTTTCATATTTAAAATTACTATTTATATGGCTATATATATAAGTATTATTTATCAATTGATAAGTAATTACAATTTGTTGTTGTAAGGCTTGCGCAATATACTTTTGCTATTAAAGATTGATAGGTATTTGTTATGACTTTTAACCCGATTATGTTTGCCCGCCATAGCAACGCTAACAGCGCGGTTATTAATGCCTTACAAGCCGATAGCAGTCACGTTGTTATTGACTTTAGTGGTAGTGAAGCATCGGTATTTTTAAGTGCTATTTTAGGTCATGACCTCACCAAACTTACCGCTAGTGGCTTTGGCTTTAAAGGCACACTGGATGGCGATTTAAATTCTGATTTTAGCTACGCCGTTTACTACTTTAGCGAAACCGCCTTTCGATTTGTGCTTCCAGTTAATGCCAGCCTGCAATTACAAGCGCTCATTAACGAGCAACAGCTTAGATACGATATAGACTTTGTGGTACGCACCGATTTAGCAACCTTTACTTTAAAAGGCGACAATGCATACGATACCTTAGTAGAGGCATTTAAACTAACCCCAGGGTTACGCCTTGCTGATGCGCAGCTTTGCTATGGCGCGCAAAGTGGTGATGTGTTTGTTACTGCAGTAGATCAAAATAACGAACAGCAGTTTATTGTTATTGCTAAAACGGCCACGCTTGATAAGTGGCAACAGTATATGCAGCAACAGGGCTTTAGTGTTACCAACACTCAAGCAGCCTAACGGGTAAAAGTTAAAGATTACAATTTGGTAGGCTTATTAATGGCTACCATGTTATTCCCCCTCATTTAATTGAGGCCACGCCCACACACATGGGTTAATTTAAAAGTGAAGGAATATTATGACTTCTAAAACAGTATTACATGCAAAGCACCTTGAAGCCGGCGCAAAAATGGTTGATTTTCATGGCTGGGAAATGCCAATTAACTACGGCTCACAAATAGAAGAACACAACGCTGTACGTAACGATGCGGGTATGTTCGACGTATCACACATGACCATTGTTGATATACAAGGTGAGCAAGCACAAGCGTTTTTACGCAAGTTAGTGGCTAACGATGTTGCTAAGTTAACCGTACCAGGTAAAGCGCTTTACACTGGCATGCTTAACGAGCAAGGCGGCGTAATCGACGACTTAATTATTTACTACTTTAGCGAAACATTTTATCGCTTAGTGGTTAACTCAGCGACCCGTGAAAAAGATTTAGCACATTTAGCTAAGGTATCGAGCGATTTTGCTGTAACGGTTACTGAGCGCCCAGAATACGCCATGATTGCGGTTCAAGGCCCTAATGCACGTGCTAAAACAGCCCAGGTATTAAACGCAGACCAGCAAGCTGCAGTAGAAGGCATGAAGCCATTTTTTGGTGTTCAAGCCGGTGATTTATTTATTGCTACAACAGGTTATACTGGCGAAGACGGTTACGAAATTGTAGTGCCAAACGAGCAAGCCGCCGATTTATGGCAGCAATTGCTTGATGCCGGTGTGGCGCCTGCGGGCTTAGGTGCGCGCGACACACTGCGTTTAGAAGCAGGTATGAACCTTTACGGCCTAGATATGGACGAAAGCGTATCACCACTAGCAGCTAACATGGCATGGACTATTGCATGGGAGCCAGAAGATCGTGACTTTATTGGTCGTGATGTTTTGGTAAAACAACGTGCAGAAAAAAGTACTCACAAGCAAGTAGGTCTTATTCTTGAAGAAAAAGGCGTACTACGCAGTGGTTCTAAAGTAATTGTTGATGGTGGCGAAGGTGTTATTACATCTGGCACATTCTCACCAACATTGGGCTATAGTGTTGCATTAGCACGTGTACCACGTTCAACCGGCGACACAGCTCAAGTAGAAATGCGTAAAAAATTAGTTAACGTAAAAGTAGTTAAGTCGGGCTTTGTACGTAACGGTAAATCAATAATCTAAATAATTTGGTTATACCAATAAATAAGTTAGCCTTATTCATTGGTATTCTCCCAATCTAAACCAAAGGATGAAAAAAATGAGCAATATCCCTAGCGAGTTAAAATACGCACCTTCACACGAGTGGGTTCGTAACGAAGGCGACGGCACTTACACTGTTGGTATTTCTGAGCATGCGCAAGAACTACTTGGCGACATGGTATTTGTTGAATTACCAGAAGTAGGCGACGAAGTAGATGCTGGCGAAGACTGTGCAGTAGCAGAGTCAGTAAAAGCGGCATCAGACATTTACGCGCCAATTAGCGGTGAAATTGTTGCCATTAACGAAGAGCTAGAAGATGCGCCTGAAACAGTAAACAACGACGCATACGGCGACGGTTGGTTATTCCGTATTAAAGCGTCAGAAGAGTCTGAGTTAGATAACTTATTAGACGCTGAAGGTTACGCGCATACAATTGACGAAGACTAATCGTTAATTAATAAAAGCCCCTCTATGTTAAAACATTGGGGCTTTTATGATTAAAGCGCTTATTTTTCCATACAAAGTAAGCAGCTAAATCACCACATATTTTAATCAATACTAGTTACCCATTAGTATTTGGATCATAGGAATCTGGACACATGTCAAACGCCAAATCTCTTGAACAATTAGAGCAAAAGCAAGATTTTATTCGCCGCCATATTGGGCCAAGCCCAGCGCAAGTAAACGACATGCTTAGCGCTCTTGAAGTATCGAGCGTTGAAGAGCTGATCGGTCAAACTGTACCTGCTGGTATTCGTCTTGAGCAAGGTCTTAATATCGGCGAAAGCCGCACCGAAGTTGAAACACTAAGTTACTTAAAATCAGTAGCAAGCAAAAATAAAGTTTTCAAATCGTATATTGGCCAAGGCTACCACCCAACTCACGTACCACACGTAATTTTGCGTAACGTACTTGAAAATCCGGGTTGGTACACAGCGTACACACCGTATCAGCCAGAGATTGCACAAGGGCGTTTAGAGTCACTATTAAATTTCCAGACTATGACCCTAGATATTACTGGCCTAGATTTAGCAAGTGCCTCACTGCTTGACGAATCAACTGCTGCAGCCGAGGCTATGGGCCTTGCAAAGCGTGTATCTAAAGCTAAAAAGGCCAATGCGTTCTTTATTGCCGACGACGTACACACGCAAACCATTGACGTAGTAAGCACCCGTGCAGAGCAATTTGGTTTTGAAATTATTGTAGGCAAAGCCGCCGATGCTGTGAACCACGATATTTTTGGTGCATTATTCCAATACCCGTCAACATCAGGCGAAATTGTTGATATAACTGACCTAATAGCTGGCGTACAAAGCAAAAAAGCGATTGCCTGTGTAGCTGCCGATATCATGAGCTTATTACTATTAAAAGCACCAGGTAAATTAGGCGCAGATGTAGTACTGGGTTCAGCACAGCGTTTTGGCGTACCTATGGGTTACGGCGGTCCTCATGCCGCATTTTTTGCAACACGTGATGCGTACAAACGTTCATTACCAGGTCGTATTATTGGTGTATCAAAAGACCGTTTAGGTAACTATGCATTACGTATGGCAATGCAAACCCGCGAGCAACATATTCGCCGCGACAAAGCCAATTCAAACATTTGTACTGCGCAAGTATTATTAGCGAACATGGCTGCGTTTTATGCGGTATACCATGGCCCGCAAGGCTTAAAAACCATTGCACAACGCATTCACCGTTTTGCTGATATTTTAGCAACTGGCTTAAAAGCAAAAGGTGTGGCACTTAAGCACACTACTTGGTTTGACACATTAACAGTGGTTGATGAAAACAAAGCCGACGTGATTGCGCGTGCTGTAGCTAAAGGTGTTAACTTTGCTACTAACCATGCGGGTGAATATTCAATTTCAGTATCAGAAACCACAACCCGTGCAGACGTTGCCGAGTTATTTGATATTATTTTAGGCGAAGGCCATGGCCTAAGCGTAGATGCGATTGCCGCTGATGTTGAAGCAAATGGCAGCGACTCTATTCCTGCAAGCCTAGTGCGTGATGATGAAATTCTAACGCATCCAAACTTTAACAGCTACCACAGCGAAACAGACATGCTTCGCTATATTAAGCGCCTTGAAAACAAAGATTTAGCGCTTAATCATTCTATGATCTCGTTAGGTTCATGTACCATGAAACTAAACGCGACCGCTGAAATGATCCCAGTTACATGGCCTGAATTTGCTAACCTTCACCCATTCTGCCCGCTAGACCAAGCAGAAGGTTATCAAGTAATGATTAACGAACTACACGATTGGCTAGTTAACATTACCGGTTACGACGCGGTTTCATTGCAACCAAATTCAGGTGCACAAGGTGAATACGCAGGCTTAATCGCCATTCGTAAATACCACGAGTCACGAGGGGATGCGCACCGTAACGTATGTTTAATCCCAAGTTCTGCACACGGTACTAACCCAGCGTCGGCACAAATGGCCAGCATGAAAATTGTGGTTGTTAACTGTGATAAAAACGGCAACATCGATATGGAAGACTTAAAAGCGAAAGCTGAAGAAGTCTCTGAAAACCTATCATGTGCCATGGTAACGTACCCATCTACCCACGGTGTATACGAAGAAACGATTCGTGAGTTATGTGAAATTGTTCACCAGCATGGTGGCCAAGTTTACATGGATGGCGCAAACATGAACGCGCAAGTAGGTGTTACTAGCCCAGGCTTTATTGGCTCAGACGTATCGCACTTAAACTTACACAAAACCTTCTGTATTCCACACGGCGGCGGTGGCCCAGGTGTTGGCCCAATTGGTGTTAAATCGCACCTTGCGCCATTTATGCCAAACCACAGCGTAATTAACGTACCAGGTACTAATGAAGGAAATGGTGCAGTATCGGCAGCGCCTTACGGCTCTGCAGCTATTTTACCTATTTCATGGGCTTACATTGCCATGATGGGCTCTGAGGGCTTAAAACAAGCGACAGAAATGGCGATTGTAAATGCTAACTACTTAAGCAATGAGCTAAGCAAGCACTTCCCAATTTTATACCGTGGCCGTAATAATCGCGTTGCTCACGAATGTATTATTGACCTACGCCCATTAAAAGAAGCCTCAGGCATTACTGAAATGGACGTTGCTAAGCGCTTACAAGATTATGGTTTCCACTCACCAACAATGTCGTTCCCAGTAGCGGGCACATTAATGATTGAGCCAACTGAATCTGAGTCTAAGGGCGAGATTGACCGCTTTATCGAAGCGATGGTATCGATTAAAGGTGAAATTGATAAAATCATTTCTGGTGAATGGTCTATCGAAAACAACCCATTGGTATTTGCACCGCACACACAAGCTGATGTGTTAGGTAATGAATGGGACCGCGCGTATGACCGTTTTTACGCTGCATTCCCAGTGCCAGCAGTTGCTAAAGACAAGTTCTGGCCAACGGTTACACGTATCGATGATGTATACGGCGACCGTAATTTAGTATGTGCATGTCCTCCGATTGAGACATACCGCGACTAATTTTTTGAAAAAATCTTCATTGTAGAGTGGGGATTTATCGAGATTATAAAAGCCGTTGCAGCAATGCAACGGCTTTTTTGTGCGTGTTTAAATATTGTAGACGCACAGCTTGCTGGTGTGTTGGGCGCAGCCCAAAAGGTGTTTAATTGTTGTAGGCGCATACTTTGTTTGCTTTTGGCTCATTGAGGGATTAGAAACCTTATTCAAGGTTTTGTCGCGCTGGCGACGGCAGCCAAAGAGGGGTATAGATTTTCAAATTTTACTCTGCTGCAAATGATTCATCCTTGAAGCTGGGTTACTGTCGGCATCCATGCCTTCACTTCCTCATACTGCGAAGCTGCGCTTCGGTTATTCGTCACCTCCCAGCGCACCCGAGCATCACGCTATTTCCTTCAAATAATTAATTGATGTGAACGTAAACGCCATGAAAGCACATCCATGTGCAAGCATGGCTTTCATTTCATCCATGAAATGAATTACTGATCAATTGCTTATTTTTAGGGCGTGATGACGGGGGAGGGTGTTAAACGTGAGATTGGTGTTTGCTCTTGGCAAAGTGTAATGTTTATCGGTTAATATTTTAATGTATGTAGTAAAGTTTTGACTTCTTTGGTTGTTATGCTCTTATTACTAATAGGTGATACTAGCTCTTGCTAGATGAATGCCATTAATTATATTTTTTTGATGAGGGTAAAGTTAAAGAGTGTTTCTGTTTTCTTGACTAAGATTTTTTTTTAGGTAAGGTGCTCATAACGTAAATATTCTTTCATGGAGAGATTAAATATGAATATTTTAAATAGAGATACCTTTAAGCAAAAACAGTTAAAAAGTAAGCTTGATTTATACTTGGATAAAGATAGTTTATTTAAAGCTATAGATAAAGATATTCAGTTATCAGGGGCTGGTGTAGTCTATATTGATGAAAACTTGACGGTAGTAACTATACGGGAGTTTCAGCCCATTTGTCGTTTAACGCCAGTTAAAATTATATTAAGAGAACCTCCAAAATTTAGTTCTGCAAAAGAATTTACCAATGAGCTTAAACATAGCTCTGTAAACCCCAGAGAAAGTAGGTTTGTATCTGAACTTTCAGGTACCTTACTTGCTTGTGCTGGTGCTGTAATTTCTTGGGTTGCCTTCGTTGCTTCTGGTGTAGCTACTCCAATCTCGCTTGGAAGTAGTGCTGCTATCTCTGTTCTTTCTTTCAGTGCGGCATCTGCAACGACATTACAGTGCGGTAACGGGCTTATGAGGAGTGGTGCTGAAAAGTTTGCTCCAGAATTTAATGATTGGCTAGACTCTGAGGATTGGTACGTCAACACAACCCAAGCTTTGGATTACATATCTATAGCTGGAGCAACAGCTGCAAGCGCTATTGCCGTTCGAACTATAAAATTAGCACGTGCCAATGGTGTAAGTTTTAAGCAGTTGTTATCAAGTAAAAATCGACAAGAGAGGGCTCGAATTACTCGTGAAATAATCCGTTTAAAAGTACCTGGAATTTCTAATAAAATGTTAAAGCAGATGGTTAAAAATAAAAGCTTTCCTAAAAGGTTTAATAATATACAAATAAATAATGAATTAAGAACGCGTTTACGTGATTCTGTTGCTGCAGCTCTAACATTTACAGGTAGCGCGTATAATGGAGAGATGAAAGGTATAGCTATTGGTGTTTTTGAGAGCCTTGACAGTGAAGGTTGAAGATTTACCAGTAAGTGATTCGATTCCGAAACTAAAATACAGTTTAGTCTGTGCTTTAGCCATTGTATCAAGCGTTATTAGCTACTCATCATTAGCATTTACAATATTAATCATGCTTTGGCCATATGATACTGTGAATGAGCTAGGACCTAGAGTTATCGGTTTTTTTATTGGCATATGTGTGTTTATCTTTCTTGGAGCGCTCATATCTGCAGGTAGAAACTGGGTTATTAAAGTTTACCGCTCAGTTGCTGGGTGCTCTATAGCTGTGCCCCTCATTTATATTTTGGGTTTAATATTTGAGCAAAAAAATGAACGTTCATTTAATGGTTTAGAGCTTTCAGTTTTATTTATAATTTTTAATTCATTGATATTGCTATTTTTTAAGAGTAAGTATTTAAAGGTGAGTGTTAATGTTATTAAAAGGCTTAAAAGACGGCAGAAAAAGCAAATGGAATACTTAAAAAGCTTTAGTCACAAAAACAAATGAGAGTAACTCAAATCAGTATTTGTAACGTGTACGGCGACCGCAATCTATTTTGCTATGTCTTCGGGCTCACACATACGAGACTAACACTTATCAAAGCTACAAAAGCCGTTGCAGCAATGCAACGGCTTTTTTGTGTGTGTTTAAACATTTTAGACGCACAGCTTGCTGGCGCGTGGGCGCAAACTCGATTAGTGTTTTAGGTTTTCACCACCGATAGAGTTAGTGCGTTTCGCACTTATAGAATTTAGAAACCTTATTCAAGGTTTTGTCGCGCTGGCGACGGCAGCCAAAGAGGGGCTGCCGCTGGTCCCTCTCTGGACACTCTCAGCGCACCCGAGCATCACGCTATTTCCTTCAAATAATTAATTGATGTGAACGTAAACGGCGAAGATAGGCCATCCATGGCCTAGTTTCGCCTTATCGCGCATCCATGCGCGATATTACTCATCAATTGCTTATTTTCAGGGCGTGATGACGGGGAGGGTGTTAAACATGAGATCGGTGTTTGGTTTTGGAAAAGTAGAGTTCTCACCTATTGTGATGTATACAGAAAGTGTTTTTGCTAATTAAGTGTTTTACGATGTATGATGATGTCAAAGGTTTATTTTTGGAAAAGGGATTTACTTGAGTAATTTGAGCTTAAAAGAGGTTGCTCATAGTAACTTAAAAGAGTTAACTAAGTTATACCTTACAAAAGAAGATGTTATTCATTCAGCTAACGAGGCAAAGACTCGACTAATAGTTATTGACGAGGTCTTAAAAGTTTTGGGTTGGCAATCTAATGAGTTCAACCCAGAAACCCACACATCAACAAATGGCTATGTTGATTATCTTTTGAAATATAATAACTCCCCTAAGTTAGTCATAGAAGCTAAGAAAATTGGTTTGACTTTTTTTACTCCTACCAATAAAAGTTTAACTAATCATGAATATACTGTTTCATATTTTAAGCAAGCATTTAAATCTCATTTAACAGAAACTATAAAGCAAGCTTCTTCTTATTGTTATGACTGTGGTGTTGTACATGCTGTTATTACAAATGGTGCAGAGTGGATGGTATTTCAGCTTATACCAAGGCCAGGTAAAACAGTTGATAGTATGAAAGGAGTATATTTCGGTTGAATCGCCCCGTGTTTGCCAGAGACTCAATAACTTGAGAAACTGGAACTATGAAAAAATCAAATCGCTATACATCAGAATTTCGTGAACGTGCAATTAGGCTTGTTACCACACAACAGCATGAATA